>JAWVDL010000061.1:0-4599 GCA_033857355.1 Gaiellaceae bacterium
CGTTCGGCGACGCGAGGAAGAACGGGTCGGCGATGGCCCCTGCCGCGGTGGCGATCACGGCGACGCCGACGTTCGCAACCGGCGCCGTCACGGTGGTGACGTAGAGCTGCTCGGCGCCGTCCTCGCGCTGCGGCGGGCCGACGTAGTCGACGGCAGGCCCGAATGGGGCGCTCGGGCAGCAGTACTCCGAGACGCGGTTCGGTCCCACCGCCGTGCTGCCGATCTGGAGCGTCTTCAGCGGTGTCGCCGGGGCGTTCTCGAGAGCGGGCCGCTCGACGCGGAACTGGTACGGGATCCTGCGCGTGTCGCTGCCGTGGCGGAGCACGATGAAGCCGTAGTCGAGCCCCGGCTGCGCGTCCGGCGCCGCGTTGACCGTGAACGACGCGCTCGTCTCGACGCCGGGCTGCACGAGGATCGTGGGAGGCGCTGCGATCGAGGCTCCCGCGCTCGCCGCCTGCGGACTGAGGGCGACGCTCCAGGAGCCTGAGCCTCCGCCGGCGTCGGTCAGGCGCACCAGCAGCGTGGCGGACTGGGGACCGTGGTTGACGTTGATGCCGTGGAAGGCGAGCGACGAGGGATCGGCGAAGACCAAGGGATTATCGGCGCGCGGAAGGTTGACGAGGCCCCCGCCCTCTAGCAGTACGGGCGCCTCCACCGTGCGGGCCGTGTCGGCCCAAGCGGGGCCGGCCGTCTGCACGAGCGCCGACTTGATCTGCTGCACCGTCCAGCCCGCGTGACGCTGACGGAGCAGTGCGGCGGCCCCGGCCACGTGCGGGGTGGCCATGCTCGTCCCGTCGAAAACGGCGAAGGGCGAGCGCGCGAACTCGGGCAGCGTGGAGGAGAGGATCTGGCCGCCGGGAGCCGAGAGGTCAGGCTTCATGTCCTTCGCGAAATCGGATGGGCCGGCGGACGAGAAGCTCGTGACGATCCCGGAGCGTCCGGTCTCGATCGCGAGGATGTCGCGCGGTACGCGAATCACCGCACGCCCTCCGGTCGTCGCCAGATATGCCCGCAGCCGGGCTCCGTCGAGGTCGGAGATCATCGCGGCCGGAATCGAGAGCGGAATCGGGATCCCGTTCGCCTCGCCCGGACGGTTGTCGATGAGGATCAGCCCGGTGGCGCCGGCGGCCTTCGCCCGGTCGGCCTTCTCGACGAAGGCGCAGCCGCCGCGATTCGCGAGCGCGATCGCCCCGGCGAGCGACCCGGGCGGCAACGGCGAGCGCGAGGCGTCATTCGGGAAGCCGGGCGGGCCGCAGAGCTGACGGTCGACCGGCAGGCCCCCGGAGACGATCGAGGCGACGTCCACCAACTGCTGGTCGGCGACCCAGGCGAGCGGAACCTCCACGGCTCCCTGCGCGACCGGGATCTGGCGCAGGTAGTCGGGCGCGCCCGGCGTGACGACGCTGAGCGCGGGGGAGAAGACGTGCGTGTTCGACACCGCGGCGACGGCGATCGAGGCCGGCGCCGAGCCCGGGGAGCCGACGCTGCCGAGCCCGTACTGGTCGCGGTCGTTGCCGGCTGCGATCACCGGGACGACACCGGCCGCCGCGACGTTGCGAATCGTCTCGATCATCGGATCGGTCGACGGCTCGCCCTCCGGCCCGCCGCCGCTGAAGTTGATGACGTTCATCCCGTCCGCGACCGCCGACTCGAACGCGGCCACGATCTCCGGTGTGTTCGCCACGTGCCCGATCGGAGTCGGCACGGTGAAGACGCGGTAGTTGCCGATGTAAGCGCGCGGTGCGACTCCGGAAAGTCCCGTAACGAGTGGATGGTCGGGGCCCGGCGGCGCTGTCGTCCCTTCGTTGCCGGCCGCGATCCCCGCGACGTGCGTGCCGTGGAACGACGCGGCCCGGTCGACCGGCAGGTTCCCGGCCGTGCCCGATCCGGGCCCCGGGAAGGTGCGCGCGACGATCACCTTCGGCGTCGTGTACTGCGTGTTCCCGCGCGGAAACCCTGCTGGATACGAGTAGCCCGACGGGTTGAAGAACGGGTTGGCCGCGTCGACGCCGTCGTCGACGACGCCGATCTTGATCCCGTCGCCGCGGGCGCCGGAGGTCGCGCGCAGCTCGTCGGCGCCGATCACCGAGCCGCTGCGGTTCAGCTCCATCGTGAAGCGCGTGGTCGAGTAGAGGCGAGAGACCGAGGAGAGGCGCGCGAGGCGCGCGAGGCGCCGGGCGGGAAGCGTGACCGTGATCCCGTCGAGGACGATGCGGAACCTTCGTCCGGCGCGGGCCTCGGGAATTGCGCTGTGCAGTTGCGCGAGCGCGGCGCGCTGGGCGGCGTCCACACGCGCGAGGTACGCGCGGGAGGATGCGCTCGATGCATCGAGGGCGTTCGAGCCGCGCGAGACCGAGAGCCGGCGGCCGGCGAACGCTGCGGCGAGCGGCGGCAGCTTCAGCCGCGCGATCACCGTGACGCGCCCGTTCGCGCGGAAAGTCGGCATCGGCACCACTCCTGCGCGCAGCTGCGGCACGGTCGTTTCGCCGAACGACCGGCGGATCGGTCTCAGCGAAGCGGCGGCAGACGCAGCGGAGCAGAGCGCCGCCGCGAGCAGAAGAAGTGCCAGAAGGCGGCGCAAGGGCCCAAATGTAGCTAAGAAGGTCCAACGCGATGAAGCGCTGTGCCGTCGGGGCGGGCTGTGCGGCACGATCGGCGCGTCCTCGGTCGCCCCGATAGCGCTGCTATCGAGGCGACGCTGCGTCCTTCCGCTCGCACCACCCATCCCACCCCGACGACGGGCCGTCATCGCATTGGACCTTCTAAGTAAATGACCAACCGCCCGAACGGATTAGACTCGCGCCGTGCCCGGCCCCTTCGACGGCAAGCGCGCCCTTGTCCTCGGCGTCGCGAACAAGCGCTCGATTGCCTGGGCGATTGCGAAGAAGCTCGCCGACGGCGGCGCCCAGCTCGCGTTCACCTATCAGGGCGAGCGAATCGAGAAGTCCGTCCGCGACCTGGCCGAGACCGTCGACACGAAGCTCGTGACGGAGTGCGACGTCCGCTCCGATGACGACGTCGCGCGCGTGTTCGACGAGGCCGGGACAGCGTTCGACGGGAAGCTGGACCTGCTCGTCCATTCCGTCGCCTTCGCCGCTGCTGAGGATCTCGAGGGTCGTTTCACCGATACGCCGCGCGACCGCTTCTGGATGGCGATCGACGTGAGCGCTTACTCCCTTGTCGCGTGCGCCCGCGCCGCCGAGCCGCTGCTGGACGCTGCCGGTGGCGGCTCCATCGTGACGATGACCTACCTCGGCGGCGAGCGTGCGGTGCCGCACTACAACGTGATGGGCGTGGCCAAGGCGACCCTCGACGCCTCGGTTCGCTACCTCGCCTGGGATCTCGGCCAGAAGAACATCCGCGTGAACGCGATCTCCGCGGGGCCCGTGCGCACGCTGGCGGCCCGCTCGATCGCCGGCTTCCCGAGCATGGAGGCCATCGTGGAGGAGCGCGCGCCGCTCCACCGGCACATCGACGCGGACGACGTCGGGGAGGCGGCTGCGTACCTGCTCTCGGATGCAGCGCGCAACGTCACCGGGACGACGCTCTACGTCGACTCCGGGTACCACGCCATGGGCATGTGAGCCGCTTCCAGCGGCCGGGCGGCGCCGAGCAGCGGGTGACCTCCCTGGAGCTGTTCTACGACCTCGTCTTCGTCTTCGCGATCACGCAGGTCTCGCACTTCCTGCTCGCACACCTGACCGCGACCGGGGTGGCCGAGGCGACGCTTGTGCTTCTCGTCGTCTGGTGGGCCTGGAACTACACGACGTGGGTCACGAACGAGCTGGATCTGGAGTCGACGGTCGTCCGGCTCCTCCTGATCGGCGTGATGTTCGCGAGCCTGCTGATGGCGGTGGCGATCCCGCAGGCCTTCGGCGGGCGCGCGCTGCTGTTCGTCGGCTCGTACCTCGCGATCCAGGTCGGGCGGCACACGTTCCTGACCTTCGCCGTCGCCGGGCCGGGGACGATCGAGCGCGAGCGCGCAGGACGGATTCTCGCCTGGTTCGTCGCGGCGGGCGCGCTGTGGATCGCGGGCGGGTTCGCCGACGGGACTCTCCGCGCAGCGCTCTGGGTGGCCGCGCTCGCCGTCGACTACGCGGCGCCGCTGGCCGTCTACTGGGTCCCGGGGAGGCCGCGCTTCAGCGAGCACGCGTGGGAAGTCGGCGTCGAGCACTTCGCGGAGCGGTTCCAGCTCTTCATGATCATCGCCCTCGGCGAGTCGATCGTCGTCACGGGCGCGACGACCGCCGATCTCCCCCTCAGCCTCGGGCGCGCGGTCGCGTTCGGGCTGGCGTTCCTCGGCACGTGCGCGCTCTGGTGGCTCTACTTCAACTACGTGGCGAGGATCGCCCAACGCCGGCTCGAGCTCGCGCCCGAGCGGACGCGCATGGCGCGCGACGCCTACACGTATCTCCACGTCGTCATGGTCGCCGGGATCATCGTGGCCGCCGTCGGGAACGAGATCGCGATCGCGCACCCGACGGCACGGTTGCCGGCGCGCGAGATCGCTGCGGTCGTCGCCGGTCCGGCGCTGTATCTCCTCGCCCACGTGCTCTTCAGGCTGCGGATGACGGGAACCGTGAGCTGGAAGCGACTCGG
>JAWVDL010000062.1:0-4322 GCA_033857355.1 Gaiellaceae bacterium
CTCGTCGCGATAACTCTCGGCACCGACTGTGTCGGCGCCTCCGACTGATCGCGATTCACGCGTTGCCCCGGGCACGGTGGCGAGGGTGGCTTCCGTCACGCCGCAAGCCACCCTCCTAAGAGCACTCCGGCTACACTTCGCCCCCGCACGGCGCATTCGTCTAGTGGCCTAGGACACCGCCCTCTCACGGCGGCGGCACGGGTTCGAATCCCGTATGCGCCTCTTCATCGCGCTCCGCCCAGGGAGCCGAGGTGTCGTAAACGGATGGGCGGAGCCCCACATCCCCGACGCGCGAAGGGGGCTCGCCCACCCACACATCGAGATCCCAAAACCGCGTGCAAATGGCGGGCTGCCCCGTCATTCGATCGTCGCTACGCAATGCTGCCGAACCTTGACGCGCTCGTTGCCGGGCGTTAAGACTCTCACCGAATGGTCGACGACCCCGGCGTGCCTGCGGCCGACGGCGTCCCACCAGAAGAACATGTGGATGTACCGCCTGCCGACCCGGGCACCGGCGACGCGGCGGCTGTCGATCCCGTAGCCGTCGAAGAACCTGTCGTCCCCGAGGCGACCGTGGCCGAGGAGCCGGTCGCCGTCGACGCGATCGTCGTCGCCGGAGCGCCCGGTGGAACGGCACCACCGTTCGGCCAAAGGCCACCGACGGCCACGGGCGGCGCGCCCGAACCGGGGGCTGTCCCGGGGGGACCGTGTCGGCCTGATCGGCGCCTCGCTCTTCGGCCTCTTCGTCGTAGCGGTCGGCGTCGCGTTGATCTACGTCCTGATCAAGATCTGGCCAAAGGTCCCTCACGGACAGACGGGTGGCGGCGGAGGTGGCGCCACAGGCGCAAACGACAAGCCCGTGGACCTCTTCTGGGGACTCTTCAAGTTCGACCTGCTTCCGGACACGGCTCTCATCGGTTTGACCGCGATCATGGGCGGAATCGGTGCGAGCGTGTTCATCGCAGTCAGCTTCAGCGATTACGTGGGCAACCGACGCTTCGCGAAGAGCTGGGTCTGGTTCTATCTCGTGCGCCTCTTCGTCGGCCCGGCGCTCGCGCTCATCTTCTACTTCACCCTCCGCGGCGGCTTCCTCGCGACGAGCTCGTCGGGAAGCGACATCAACGCCTACGGCGTCGCGGCGATGGCGGGGCTCGTGGGACTCTTCTCCAAGCAGGCCGGAGACAAGCTGCACCAGGTGTTCGATGCCCTGTTTCAGGTGGATCCGAGCCACGGGGACGCGGCGCGCGGCGACAGCGTTACGAACCCTGCTCCGACGATCTCGGGGATCGAGCCGCAGCTGACGACCACCGCCGAGACCCTGACGTTCACGGTTCAGGGAACCGGGTTCATCGAATCCTCGCTGGTGTACGTCGGCCGGAGCATGGAGGGCGAGCAGCCCTCGCTCGTCAAGCGCGACACGAGCTTCACGAGCGAAAGCGAGCTCAGAGTCACGCTGGTGACCGGCGACGTCGCTCAGCCGGGCCAGCTCTGGATCTCCGTGACGAACCCCGCGCCCGGGGGCGGCACGAGCGATCCGCAGCCGTTCGACATCACCTGAATCCGCGCCGTCCCGGGGCCTGGGGATCCCTCGATCGAGGGAGACGAGAAAGCGGGAAACGCCGATCTTTCCCCTATGCGGCCCGCTACGTCGATCACGCTCGCGCTCGCGGCCATCCTGGGCATCGTCGGCGGTCTTGCGGTCGGCGTCTCCGCCTGGACCAGGCAGAGGCCACCCACCCCTGTCGCTCTCTCCGCCGCCGCAACAGCGGCGGCTTCGGCCCCTGGAGTCCGCGACGCGGCTGCGAGGTACGGCCCCGATGCAGCGGCGCCCGGGATCTATACGCTCCAGACGTCCTCGCTCCAGGCTTCTTTCGAGTCGGTTCGCACGCCCGCGAATAGCTTCGCCAGCGCGCTCATCCCCTTCAGCCTGTCGGATCCCGGCGCTCCGGCCTCCGGACTTCCCGGCGTGTGGACGCCGCTCGGCGAGCCCACGTCGACACCGCCGCCCGGCACGACGGACGCCGCTCAGGCGCCGCCCCTCACGATCTCCGACGTCCAGGCCGTGTCCGTCTCCGCCTTCTCCGCGACGGTCTCCTGGCGCACCAGCGAGCCCGTCGGCTCGCGCGTCTCCTACGGCGTGGACATGCCGACGCTCTGGACTGCACCCGCCCCGCCGTCGGTCGACCACGTTGCGACCCTCACCGGACTGACGTTCGACACCGCTTACCACGTCTCGGTCGACGCGCGATCCGACGACGGTCGCCGCGCTTCGGCCCCGTTCCTGCTCAACACCCCGGGGCTCACGGGCGCAGAGCAGACGACCGCCGACGGCGACGTGATCCGCGTCGACGGCCAGCCCTTCTTCCCGACGATCGTCTGGAACGCGTGCACCGAGGGTTATCCGACCAACCTCGCCGCCGGGATCGACCTGTTCATGGGGAACGGGTGCGGGACGGCGCGCGAGCAGCTCGCCCAGCTTCAGGGACGAGCGTTCTCGGTCACCTCGGCGCGCGGGCCGGCGGCCTCCGGCCCAGGGCTCGCAGGCACCTTCCTGCCTGACGAGTGGGACTTGAACCTCCCTGGCTCGCTTTCCTCGACCGAGGCCGCGCACCTGGCGTCGACGTCCTCGCCGGGTCCACGCTTCCTGACCCTGACCAACCACTTCTACAGCCAGGCGAGCCCGTTGCCGCAGGGCCGGGCGCTGTATCCCGCGCTCGTCGCGAACGCCGAGGTCGTGGGCTTCGACCTCTACCCGCTGCAGAGCTGGTGCCGCTACGACAGCTTCGGCGACGTCTTCGCCTCCCAGCAGGAGCTCACCCGCCTCGCAAACGGCAAGCCCACGTTCCAGTGGATCGAGGCCCGCAGGATGGACTGCCGAGATCCGCGCCTCGATCCCACGCCCGAGACGGTTCGGGCCGAGACGTGGCTCGCGATCGCCGGCGGGGCGCACGCGATCGGCTACTTCCCGAACGACTGGAGCCCGGAGGTGGCCGCCGAGATCGCACGCGAGAAGCGCGAGATCGAGTCGCTCGTGCCGGCGCTGACCCAGCCGGCCCTGGACGCACACGCGGGCGGCTCGTCGCTGCGAGTCGGCGCGCGGGAGTTGAACGGCGCGGTCTACGTGATCGTCGTCAACGCGTCACGAAACGCTGCGAGCGACACGGTCGTCGTCCCGGCGCTCGGCGACCGGACACTCCTGACCCTCGACGGAACCGGCAGCGCCACGGCGTCGGCAGGGTCGTTCACGGACAGCCTCGGCCCGCTGCAGGTGCACGTGTACGTCGCTCCGCCGACCGCGCTCTAGCGCTCAGCCACCGAGCTCCGAGAGAAGCGGCGCCGTGTCGAGCGCGTCGAAGCCGAGGCGCCCGGCAATCTCCTCGCTCGTCGGCCGCGTGCCTTCCCGGAACAGCTCGCGCAACCGGTCGCCCGTCGCCGAGGAGCGCCACCAGTCCTCACCGAACTCGCCGGCGAGATAGTGACGGAGCTGCGCCGAGCGGATCCAGGCGCGCAGATAGTCGGCCGAGTAGAAGCCGGAGTCCATGTCCGCGAGAAATGCGTCGGAGCGGTAGGCGATTCCCGTCGCCGCGGTGAGCTTCTCGGAGTAGCCGTCGGGCGTGCCCCCGTCGTCGGCGAAGCGAGCCCAGAAGTCGAGCTCGAACTGCAGCTTCGCGGTGTAGCGGCGGTAGAGCAGCGCCTCGAGGAAGACGGTCGCCTCGGCGTTCTCCCGGGCGGTCTCCTCGTCGAGCCCGAAGTGCTCGACGTGCCAGGCGGGCTCGCGGGAGATCGCCTCGAGGATGTACGAGTAGATCTCGGTCAGCGCGTGGTCGCGCGAGAGCTTGCGGAAGGTATACGAGAGCCCCGGGTCGACTCCGGCGTAGTGAAGAGCGTGGCCGGCCTCGTGGAGAAACGCCTGGTAGTCGTGGATGCCGCCCTGGGCACGCGTGATCAGGTGAACGACGCTCGGCGGATCGGAGGCGATCACACAGGCGCGCGGCGACTTCTGGGGCCGGTCCTCGACGTCGAGTCGGATGTTCGGCTCGTTCTCGAGGTCGAAGCCGAGCTGCTCGAGGGTCGACATGCAGACCGGAATCGCCTGCTCCCGCGTGTAGGTCGCGTCGAGCGGCGAAAGCCGACGCATGTACGCGGTGTGGAAGGCGGTGGGAGCGGGATCGCGCTCCGGGCCGAGGAGTCGCTCGAACCAGTGCTCCTTGAGGCGGTCGTACCCGCCCGTCGAGCGCTCGCTCGCATCCGCGAGGGCGCGCTCGAGCTGATGCAGCGAGATGCCCTTCTCCTCGGAGGAGCGGGCGACCGGGTCGGGCTCG
>JAWVDL010000063.1:0-3461 GCA_033857355.1 Gaiellaceae bacterium
CTCACGCCCGTCGAGCTCTGGCAGGCGACCGGCCGGGACAAGATCCCGGTGATCATCCACGTCACCGACCACCAGGGCCGCGAGTTCGTCCTGCCGATGACGCACGAGGAGACGTTCGCGTTCCACGCCCGCGAGATCCAGAGCTACCGTCAGCTCCCCCAGGCCTGGTACCACTTCCAGACGAAGATGCGTGACGAGCCGCGGCCGCAGGGCGGATTGATCCGCTTGCGCGAGTTCGTGATGAAGGACTCCTACTCGTTCGATCGCGACGAGGCCGGGCTCGACGAGAGTTTCGAGAAGCACCGGGGGGCGTACAAGCGCATGTTCGAGCGGATGGGGCTCGAGACGTACGACGTCCAGGCCGAGTCGGGAATCATGGGCGGCAGCGAGTCGGTGGACTTCCTCGCGCCCGCGCGCTCGGGCCAGAACACGCTCATAACGTGCGAGAACGGCGATTTCGCGGCGGACATCGAGGTCGCACGCTCGGTCCCGCGCGCCCCCGAGTTCCCCGACCGGCTCGATGCGCCCGAGGAGATCGAGACGCCCGGCGCGACGACGATCGACGATCTCGCCAAGCTGCTGTCCGTGGATTCCGCGGCGACGTCGAAGGCGATGCCGGTCGTGAAGGACGACGGCACGCTCGTCCTCGGCTTGCTGCGCGGCGACGACCGGCTCGAGGAGATGAAGATGCTCTCCGCGCTCGGCTCCAACTACCGGCCGGCGACCGAGGACGAGATCCGTGCAGCCTTCGGGGCCGATCCGGGCTCACTGGGGCCGATCGGCTTCGAGGGCGAGGTCGTCGCCGACGAGGCGCTCCGCGAGGGGCAGTTCGTCGCCGGCGCCAACCGGACGGGTTGGCACCTGCGCGGTGTCGAGGCCGGCCGGGACTTCACGCCGCGCTTCGCCGACCTCCGCCAGTCGAAGGAGGGCGACACCTGCCCGAAGTGCGGGGGCGCCTTGCGTTTCGAGCCCGCGATCGAGGTCGGCCACATCTTCAAGCTCGGCACCAGGTACTCGGCTCCGCTCGGCGCCACATTCGTCGACGAGGACGACGCCGAGCGGCCGCTCGTCATGGGCTCGTACGGCATCGGCCTCGCCCGCGTGATGGCCTCGGCAGTCGAGCAGCATCACGACGAACATGGCATCGTGTGGCCGGAGGCAATTGCCCCTTACGATGTGCAGGTCGTGGCGCTGTCGGGAGCGGAAGACATTGGGGAGCAGGCTGCAGCGAAGATGGACGAGCGGGGCTACAGCGTCCTCCTCGACGACCGCGACTCGCGGGCGGGGGAGAAGTTCGCCGACGCGGATCTCATCGGTGCTCCCGTGCGCGTGACCGCCGGGAAGAAGAGCCTCGACGACGGCGCAGTCGACGTGCGCGACCGCGCGACGGGGGCGGAGCGACGTGTTCCGGTAGAGGAGCTCTAGTGGCGAGGAAGCGGCGTTTCAGCGAAGACCCGTTCGGCCCGACGGTCGAGCGGCTGATGAACGAGACCGGCGTGACCTACCGCGCGCTCGCCGACAAGACGAAGCTGTCCGCCGGGTACCTCAACCATCTCGTCCACGGCAACCGGCCGGTGCCGTCGAACGACGTCGTCGAGACGCTGGCCGGCGCGCTCGGCGTCGAGCCCGAGCACTTCCGCGAGTACCGCCTCCGCGTGATCACCGACAAGCTCGAGGCGATGCCCGAGCTGATCGACCGCTTGTACAAGCGTCTCGGCTAGCGGAGAGCGTCCCGGTCAGGGAGCGCAGACGGGTGCGACGCAGCCTCGTTCGCGCGCTAGTCTTGGCCCCACGGGGCGTGGCGCAGCCTGGTTAGCGCGCTTGTCTGGGGGACAAGAGGTCCCCGGTTCAAATCCGGGCGCCCCGACTGGAGGATGTTCCTGCTTAGGCTACAAATCCGCTGTCACAATCTCCACTGGATGCATCGATCGCCGCGCCCGATACGCGCCCAAGCGAAGCGACACGTTTGACTCGCCGCAGGAGGCCGCGAAAGCCTGCGCCGTGGATTGACGTCGATCGAAGCTCGAACATCAACATCACCAACAGCCGATTCGAGGGGCCCCGACCCGCGCTCAAAGCAAGACGATCGCATGGGATCCGTTTCCAGGACACCAGCTTCGGTCACCAAGTCAGGGCAGGCGATTGGAAGCCGTGGCTGGGACTGCTCCTCGGCGTCGCCGGCCTAATCGCCACGATCTATTTCGGCTTCCGGGAGTTCTAGGCGAGCTCGCGCCCCTGACCGAAGCGAAGCCAACGCAGCTCGAGGAAGTCCACGTTTCGTTAGTCGAAGTACGCGGAATCTCCGCGTATCGCGGGCGACGACCATGAGGGCACAAAACTCGAACCGCTGATCCGGCTGGAAGTCGCCTGCCGCTTGGCGCTCGACGCGCTGCCCGACCTCCCGACGCAGATCGAGCAAGCCCTCCGCACACACGTCCAAGCCCTTTGCGACGCGACAGGCGCGGAACTCGACCGAGTCAGCCCCGGCTGGCGAGAAAGACCCGCCGTTTCGTAATCCCACTTACGAGTCGGAGGGGGCCAGACTGGACGTCCGACGCCCGACCGCTCTGACCCCCTCCGCCTCTGACCCCTCCGCCAACTAGAACGTGGCGGCACGGCTGAAGTTGCTCACGTGTGCAAACCCACACAACCGCTGGGGAACCAGGTGCGCCCTCGGGTCGACGGCGCCGACGTTTGCTGACCGGCCGCGAACCGCGACGCAGTTGTCTAGAAGCGTCCTCGCAACAGAAACAGGAGGAGAAGCAGCAGAAGGAGCAAGAAGAGAAACTTGCTGACGAAAATGCCTCCGGCAAGGGCCAGGACGAGGATGATCACGAGAAGGAGAATGAGCACGGACGCTCCAATCGCTCGGGGGCGTCAGCCTACAAGCCGTCGCGTGATGACAGCTGCCGTGGCCCTTCGACGCGGACCTCTTACGCACTAGACGCATCCGCTAGATGGAGGTCAGCCAGGTACTCAAAGAGGCTATGCCGGCCGCGCGGATGCGGCGATCCGACGGCACGTGCGATCCGCCGAGTCAAGAGCGAGACCGTCGACACGGCTCGTCGGCTTTGCAGATGGAGGTCTACCTTGCTCGAGCGTCTCAGGAAGCTGATCTGTGTGAGTCTCCTCGCCGCTACCGTCGCGAGTGTGTTCGGCACGAATGCGTTCACCGCGAGCAACACGACTGTCTCGTCCAGGGGCGGGGCGGGGAGTGGCGCGATCAGCGGTTACGCCGTGACCAACGTCGCGTACACGACGACAGCCGGGGACATCACATCCGTTGCGTTCGATCTCGACGGCCCGGCGAAGGACGTAAGCGTGACCCTCTCCGCCTCCGGGGCGCAGTACCACTGCGGCGCAGCTGCTTCCCTCACGTTTCGTGTGACGTGCGTCACAGCCGAGCGCGCCGCGAGTGCTGACGGCCTCACCGTCGTCGCGAGCCAGTAGCGCAGCCGCGG
>JAWVDL010000064.1:0-10781 GCA_033857355.1 Gaiellaceae bacterium
TACGAGAGGACCGAGACGAACAGACCTCTGGTGTATCAGTCGTCGTGCCAACGGCGCTGCTGATTAGCCACGTCTGGATGGGATAACCGCTGAAAGCATCTAAGCGGGAAGCCCACCTCGAGATGAGAGCTCCCATCCCCTTGAGGGAGTAAGAGCCGTGGGAGACCACCACGTTGATAGGCGGGACGTGTAAGCGCAGCAATGCGTTCAGCGGACCCGTACTAATTGCTCGAGGTCTTGATTTAGAACACGTGTCGTCACTATGGAGTTTTGAGGGTGCGCTGATTGCGCGCCTTTGCCAATTTGGCGGTCATAGCGACGGGGATACACCTCTTCCCATTCCGAACAGAGAAGTTAAGCCCGTTAGCGCCGATGGTACTCGGAGGGCAACCTCCCGGGAGAGTAGGTCGCCGCCAATTTTCTTTCCTCCAAGGGCCGCCCAGAGCGGCCTTTGGCGTTTCTAGGCGGCGCGCAGCTTGTCGCGCCAACCCGGGTCGAGCTCGCGGAGCCGGCGCACGCGCTCCTCGAGCGCAGGGTGCGTGACGAACATGCGCGCGAGCCCTTCCTCTAGAAAGGGGTTGACCGTGTAGAGCGGCTCCGTCGCCGGGCTGGCGCGGAACTCCACCAGCTCGCTGGCGCTGTCGAGCCGGACGAGCGCGTCGGCCATCCCGTGCGGCGACTTGCAGATCCGAGCGGCCGCTCGATCGGCGCCGAATTCGCGCCGCGGCGAGAGGAGCAGGTGCACGAGCGCCGCAGCGCACGGGCCGAGCACGAAGAGCAGCGCGCGCTCCAGCCAGCCCCCGATCCGGCTCGCCTCGACGATCGCGGCCGCGACGACCACGACACTCGTCTGTACCAGGACGTCCCGCGATCGAATGTGGGCGAGCTCGTGCGCGAGGACGGCCTCGAGCTCCGCCGGCGGCAGCGCCGAGAGGAGACCGGTACTCACAGCAATCACCGAGCCGCGTGGTCCGCGACCGGCCGAAAAGGCGCGCGGGAAGCCGTCAGCGAGCAGGTAGAGCTTCGGCTTCACGACCCCCGCGAGCGCGGCCAGCCGCTCGACCGAAGAGTGCAGCAGGGGCGCCTCGGCGAGTGGCAGCTCGCGCGCGCCGACGAGCCCGAGAACCATCCGGTCGGCGTACCAGTACGCGGCGCCCACGACGAGCAGCGCGCAGAAGACGAAGATCGAGAGCAGCCTGTATCCGCCGCCCGCATACCCGAGCGCGCCGAGCGCGCCGCAGGTCACGAGGATGAGGAGCCAGACCTTGAGGATGTTCCGAGCGGACGCGAGCGTCACGCTCAGCCTTCGTCGCCGCCGTCCTCGCGCAGCCCGCGCGGCGGCCAGTCGTCCTCGGGCGCGTCGCAGCGGCTCGAGCAGTGCAGCGACGCGATGTTCTGCAGCGGCACGAGGATGTGGCCGTTGAGCTCGATGTGCGCGACGTCCTCCACGTAGCAGTAGGCGGTCAGCACGCCCTCCTGGTACTCGCCACCGAACAGCGCGACCTCGACCTGCTCGCCCTTGTACTTGTTCGTGTAGTCCTCCACCCTCGCTCAGTCTAGTGGCGACCTGGGGCCGTAAGCTGCGGCCCGATGGAGCTCGGCCTGAAGGACCGCGTCTGCCTCGTCACCGGCTCGACCGGCGGGATCGGACTGGCCACGGCGAGGCTGCTCGTCGCGGAGGGAGCCCGCGTGGTCACGCACGGGCGGGGTGAGGCTCCCGGCGTCGGGGAGGTGCTGCACGTGGCGGCCGACTTCCTCGAGCCGGGCGCGCCCGAGGCTGTGGTCGCGGAGGTCGGACCGGTCGACGTGCTCGTCAACAACGTCGGCGCGGCGTATGTCGCTGCGTTCGAGGAGCTGACCGACGCGCAGTGGGACGAGATGTGGCAGCTGAACGTGATGTCGTTCGTGCGGTCGATTCGAGCGGTGTTGCCCGCGATGCGCGAGCGCGGCGGAGGCGCGATCGTGAACGTGTCGTCCACCGCCGGCAAGCGTCCGTCCACCGGGATGCCCAACTACTCGGTCACCAAGGCGGCGGTGCTTTCGCTGTCGAGGCTCGTCGCCGATCTGTACGCGCAGGACGGGATCCGCTGCAACGCGGTCACGCCCGGGCCAACGGCGACCGAGGCCTGGCTCGGAGAGAGAGGGCTGGCCGAGCAGCAGGGCGAGCGCGATGCCGTCCTCGAGAAGGTGGCCGCCGGCAGGCCGCTGGGCCGGCTAGCCGAGCCCGAGGAGATCGCCGCGGTCATCGTCTTTCTCTGCTCCGACGCGGCGAGCTACGTCACCGGATCGGCCTGGAGCGCCGACGGCGGCACGGTGCCGATCATCATCTGAATTTGCACACGTTTCGATCCGGGCGAGCGAGTAGCCTTGAGGACGATGCCCGAGGTCGCCGGAAGGGTTGCGGATGCCTTCGAAACCCGCATTCGCGAGCATGAGGAGCGCTCGCTCTCACCGCTCGCGGTGCGTTCCTACGAGACGCGCGGTCGCATACGCGACGAGGACGAGTGCGGGCTCCGCACGCCGTTCCAGCGCGACCGCGACCGCATCCTCCACTCGAAGCCGTTCCGCCGGCTGAAAGGCAAGACGCAGGTCTTCATCGACCCGGCCGGCGACCATTACCGCACGCGGATGACCCACACGCTCGAGACGACGGGAATCGCGCGCGGCGTCGCCCGCGCCCTCCGCCTCAACGAAGACCTGACCGAGGCGATCGGGCTCGGCCACGACACGGGCCACCCGCCCTTCGGACATGCCGGCGAGCATGCACTCGACCGTGCCCTGGAGGAGCGCTTCGGCCGCAGGTTCCGCCACAACGAGCAGTCGTTGCGGATCGCCGAGCGCCTGAACCTCACGTACGAGGTTCGCAACGGGATCCTGACGCACACCGGCGAGCTGGAGCCCGACACGCTCGAGGGCAAGATCGTCCGGCTCGTCGATCGCGTCGCATACATCAACCACGACATCGACGACGCCGTGCGGTTCGGCATCCTCAGCCCGGAGGAGCTGCCCCGCGAGGAGGTCGAGCTGCTCGGGCCGAGGGGTTCGGCGCGCATCGACACGCTCGTTCACGACCTCGTGGAGACCTCCGAGCGCAAGGGCGACATCGCCCAGAGCGAGGACGTCGGGGCGGCGATGCTCTCCCTCCGCTCCTTCATGTTCGATCACGTCTACAACGGGCCACATGCGCAGTCCGAGCACGAGCGCGCGCACACGGTCGTCCGCACGATCTTCGACCAACTCGCCGCGCAGGAGAGCGATCCTGACGAGATCGTCGACTTCATCTCGGGGATGACGGACCGTTTCGCGCTCGAGTTCGCGGAGCGGGCCGCCTAAATGGCTCGGCTGAAGGACGCGTCGGTCGAAACGGTCAAGGAGGCCTCCGACTTCGTCGCCGTGGTCGAGGGGCGAACCCAGCTGCGCAAGGTCGGCTCGCGCTACACCGGGCGTTGTCCCTTCCACGAGGAGCGCACGCCGAGCTTCTCGGTCAACGCCGTCGACAAGCTCTACTACTGCTTCGGCTGCGGCGCGAAGGGCGATCTGATCACGTTCGTCCGCGAGACCGAGCAGCTCGACTTCGTCGGGGCGATCGAGTGGCTCGCGGACCGCTTCCACATTCCGCTCGAGTACGAGGAGGCCTCGCCCGAGCAGGAGGCAAAGCGCTCCCGGCGCGAGCGGCTCCTCTCGTTGCTCGACGCCGCGGCGTCGTACTACGAGCGTGTCCTCTGGGAGTCGCCTGCGGGCTCGCAGGCACGCGACTACCTGACCGGTCGCGCCTTCGGCGAGGACGTCTGCCGCGAGTTCCGTCTCGGGCTTGCGCTCGGCGGGCAGACCCTGGCGCGCAAGGCGCGGGAGAAGGGCTTCACCTCGCAGGAGCTCGCCGGCGCGGGTCTCGTCAACCGTCGAGGCAACGACTATTTCTCTCACCGCCTGCTCTTTCCGCTCGCCGATGCGCGAGGTCGTGTCCTCGGGTTCCAGGCGCGGAAGCTGCGCGAGGACGATCCGCTGCGCGCGAAGTACGTCAACTCGCCTGAGGGCGAGCTCTTCCGCAAGGGCGACCTGCTCTACGGGCTCGACCTCGCGCGCGCTGCGATCGCGAAGCAGGATCGCGCGCTCGTCGTCGAGGGAAATGCAGACGTTCTGGCGCTCCGGCAGGCCGGCGTCGAGCCGGTCGTCGCCTCGATGGGCACCGCGCTCACCGAGCGGCAGCTGAAGGAGCTGCAGCGGCTGACGCAACGCGTCTGGCTCTGCTTCGACGGCGATGCCGCTGGCGAGGCGGCCACGCTCCGCGGGATGGAGCTCGCTGCCTCGCTCGGCCTCGACGTGCGGATCGTCGCCCTTCCGCCCGGCATCGATCCGGCGGACGCACCGGACGACTTCGAGCGCCGGCTCGGCTCGGCGGAGAGCTACCTCGGGTACCGGGTGCGGCTCGAGATCGAGCGTGCGCCCGACCGCCAGGAGGGGTTCGTCCGCGTCCGCGAGGTGCTGTCGCGGTTCGAGGACTCGCCGGAGCGGCAGACGGCGATGAGGTTCGCGGCCGACAAGCTCGACCTGCCGAAGGAGACGCAGGCCGGTCTGGCGGCGCGCACGCGGGCAAGCACCGGCACGGTGACGGCGAAGCTGCTCGGCGCCGGCGACCGCCGAGAGCGCGATGCGCTGGCGGGCGTCGTGGCGCATCCGGGTCTGAAGCGGATCCTGGAAGAGCTCGGGCCCGAGCATTTCGACTCGGAGCTCCACCGGAGGGCGCGCGAGCACCTGCTCCACGGCGGCGAGGCGGATGTGGAGCTCGTGGGGTTCCTGGCCGAGCTCGACGCGCGCGGAGCCGCGGAGGGGATCGACGAGCGGACCGCCGAGGAGCTGCTCCTGCGCCTGCGCGAACGCCAGATCCGGCGCGAGCTCGGCGAGGCCGACCAGGCGCGGACGCTCGAGCTTCAAGCGGCGCTCGCAAAGATCCACGCGGCCGTCGAGAACCTCGCCTCTGCGCAGGCTCTGGAACGCGCCTGAGCCGCCGCTACAATGCCCCGCGCTGCCGTCCCCGGTAGCTCAATTGGCAGAGCATCCGGCTGTTAACCGGAGGGTTGTTGGTTCGAGTCCAACCCGGGGAGTATGCCCGCGAAAGTCGCGCGCTTCGCGCGCTCAACTTTCACGGGTTTTGCCTCGTTGTGCCTGGCTAGCCCGAGAGTGCGACTCTCGGACCTCACCGCATTTGCCGAGTCAACCATCGGAGTTACCAAGACGCCAGTCACCCGGAATGTACGCCCCTTCAGTCCGTTGATGCCTAGATATGGCTGAATCAACTTATTACGTGGTCACGGAGAGCCAGGGGCCGAATTGGAATCCCGTTCGCGCGCGACGCGAGCAGGACAAATGGGACGAGCACGCCTCGTTCATGGACGGGCTTGTGGAGGACGGCTTCGTCGTTCTCGGTGGTCCGCTCGGCGACGGCGACGAGGTGCTCTTGGTCGTTCGTGCTGGCGCCGAAGCGGAGATCGAGGCGCGGCTCGCCGCGGATCCATGGCTGCCGATGGAGATTCTCCGCATCGCCAAGATCGAGCCCTGGGAGATCCTGCTCGGCGATCCGTCCCGTACTTGACACCCTCCGACGGGTTCTGATCTAGATTTCTCTTCATGCTTCTGCGCGAGGTCGAGTACGTGCGCCCGGCGAGCATCGAGGACGCCGTTCGCGAACTCGCGGCCGACGACGGCGCCCGCGCGCTCGCCGGCGGACAGACGCTGATCAACGTCATGAAGGCCCGCGCGGCCTCGCCCGACGTCCTCGTCGATCTCGCCGAGTTGGAGGAGCTGCGCGGGATCGAGCTCGGGTCGGACGGAACCCTCGAGCTTGGGTCGATGGTCACGTACACGCAGCTGATGGAGTCGGCGGAGGCGCGCGCACGGCCGATACTCGGGGAGGTCTCCGCGCAGATCGCGGACGTCCAGGTGCGGAACCGCGGGACGCTCGGCGGCAACGTCTGCTCGAACGACCCGACCAACCACTTCCCGCCGCTGATGGTCGCGCTCGGCGCCACGTTCACGATTCGCGGCGCGGACGGCGAGCGCACCGTGCCGGCGGCTGACTTCTTCCTCGGCGTCTACATGACCGCGGTCTCGCCGGGCGAGCTGCTCACGACGATCACGATCCCTTCGGGGGCCGGCGCGGGCGACGCATTCGAGAACGTGCCGATCGGTCGCGACGGCACCTGCATCGTCAGCGCTGCGGCAACTGCGACGGAGGAGGGCACGCGGGTCGCGATCGGATGTGTGGATGCCGTGCCGGTGCTCGTGGAGCCGACCGCGACCGACGCCGCTTCGGTCAAGGAAGCGGTGCGCGCCGCTCAACTCGATCCGCCCTCGGACGTCCACGCCTCGGCTGACTACCGCCGGCACCTCGCCGAGGTGCTCGCCGCACGTGCGGTCGAGCGAGCCGTGAAAGCGAAGAGCTAGTGCCCGAGACCTCACGCACGATCACCGTCGAGGTGAACGGCCACTCCTACGAGCGAGACGTCGATGCGCGCAAGCTCCTGATCCACTTCATCCGGGACGACCTCGACCTGACCGGCAGCCACATCGGCTGCGACACGGGCAACTGCGGGGCCTGCTCGGTGATCGTCGACGGGATGCTCGTGAAGAGCTGCATGATGCTCGCCGTCCAGGCCGACGGCACGGCGATCGAGACGGTCGAAGGGCTCGCGAACGAGGACGAGCTCGTCCCGCTGCAGCAGGCGTTCAGCGACCATCACGCGCTCCAGTGCGGCTACTGCACGCCGGGAATGCTCATGAGCGCGACGGCGCTGCTCCGGAAGAACCCGAAGCCGTCCGACGACGAGATCCGGAAAGGCATCCAGGGCAACATCTGCCGCTGCACGGGCTACGTGAACATCGTCGAAGCCGTGAGAGCCGCATCGAACGGAGGGTCGGAGTGAGCGAAACAACAGTGACTCCCGAGCGGCCGCTGGTCGTCGAGGAGACCGAGGCGCCGCAGCGCGGCTGGGCGGGGACGAACGTCCCGCGCAAGGAGGACAAGCGGCTGGTGCAGGGCGAGGGCGTCTTCTTCGACGACGTCAAGCGCCACGGCATGGGCTACATCCACTTCGTCCGGTCGCCGTACGCCCACGCGAAGATCCTCAGCGTCGACGTCTCGAAGGCGCTCGAGCTCGGGGACGTCTACGGGACGCTGACGGGCGACGAGGTCGCGATCCTCACCGATCCGTTCTTCGAGCTCTCGACGCCTCCAGGCGCCGACATCAAGGACTACGCGCTCGCTGTGGGCAAGACCCGCTTCGTCGGCGAGCCCGTCGCGGCAGTCGTCGCGGCCACGCGCGAGCTCGCGCGCGACGCCGCCGAGCTGGTCGAGGTCGAGTACGAGCCGCTCGACGTGCTGGTGGACGCGCGCAAGGCCCAGGAGGCGGATGCGCCGATGCTCCACGAGGAGGCCGGCTCGAACGTCGTCTGGTCGGGCAGCTTCGACTGGGGCGACTACGACGGCGCGGCCGCCGAGGCCGACAAGATCATCAAGATCGACGAGCTGCACTTCGACCGCTTCTCGTCCACGCCGCTCGAGTGCTCCGGAGCGCTCGTCGAGTACAACCGCGGCACGGGGCAGTGGACGATGTACTGCAACCACCAGATGCCGGGCATCGGCGCGATCTGGATGGCGCCGTCCCTCCGCGTGGGTCTCGACAAGCTGCGCTTCGTCACGCAGGACATCGGCGGCGCGTTCGGCAACAAGATCTGCCTCCATCCGTACTTCGTCGCGTGCTGCCTGCTCGCGCGCAAGCTGAACCGGCCCGTCCAGTGGACGGAATGGCGCACCGACCAGCACACGGCGAACGCGCACGGCAACGAGCGCTGGTTCCAGGACATCGAGGTCGCGGTCAAGGCCGACGGGACGATGACCGGCTTCAAGGTGAAGGCGCTCGACGATTGCGGGGCCTTCCCGCGCTACGAGCCGCTCGGCTGCATCATCTGGGCGCAGGTCACGCCGGGCTGTTACCGCTGGCGGAACATCCGCGTCGACTTCACGCAGGTGACGACGAACAAGTCGCCGGTCTCGCCGAATCGCGGCTACTCGCGCATGCAGCACCTGTGGCTGACCGAGCGGATCGTCGACATCGTCGCGAACGAGCTCGGCCTCGACCCGATCGAGGTGCGCAAGAAGAACTACGTCAAGCACGAGGAGATGCCGTACGAGACGCCCAACGGGTGCATCTACGACTCGGGCGACTACGCCCGCTGCCTCGACATCGCCCTCGAGCTGATCGACTACCCGTCCATCGAGGAGCGGCGCCGGGATGCCGAGAGCCGCGGCAAGCTGCTCGGCATCGGGATCGGCTCGACGCTCGACTCCGGCACGAACAACTTCGGCCAGTCGCAGCTCCTGAACCCGGACCTCCAGTTCTCGGGCAACAACGAGGTCGCGACGGTCAAGCTGGACATCTTCGGCGAGATCGTGGTCACGCTCGGCACCGTCCCGCAGGGGCAGGGGCACGAGACGACCGCGGCGCAGGTCGTTGCCGACATCCTCGGCTGCACGCCCGACGACATCAACGTCCGTCCCGGGCACGACTCGTACTGGAACTCCCACGCGGGCTTCTCAGGGACGTACGCGAGCCAGTTCGCGGTCACCGGGCTCGGCGCGGTCAAGGGAGCGACGGACATGCTCGCCGCCGAGATGAAGAAGCTCGCGTCGGTCGTCCTCGGCTGCGCGCCCGACGACATCGAGCTCGCCGAGGGCCACGCGAGGATGAAGGCGAACCCCGAGGCGGCCCTGCCGTTCATGGCGCTCGGCGCGATCCTGAACGCGAACAACGCGGGGCTCCCCGAGGATCTGGACGTCACGCTGAACTGCCGCTATGTGTACCGGCCGCTCTTCGAGGTGCCGGACAAGGAGCGGAACTTCGGGAACCTGACCCTCACGTACGCGACGCAGATCCACGCGTGCGTCGTCGAGGTCGATTCCGAGACCGGCGTCTACGAGATCGTCGACTACGCGGCGGTGGACGATTGCGGCAAGCGCATCCACCCGCAGATCGTCGAGGGCCAGGTGCACGGCGCGACCGCGCAGGCGCTCGGGGCCGCCACCCACGAGACGTTCACCTACGACGAGCAAGGGAACCTCCTGACCCCGAACTTCTACGACTACCACGTCCCGCACGCGCTGGACATGCCGCCGATGAAGAACGGCTTCATCGAGTCGGAGTCGCCGTTCAGCCCGCTCGGCGCGAAGGGCATGGGGGAAGGCGGCGGAGCCGGGATCCACGCGACGTGCGCGGCGCTCCAGGATGCCCTCCGCCCGCGCGGCAACCCGATCGTCACGGATAGCTGCAACCCCTACCACCGCGTGTGGTCGCTCCTGCAGGATCCGGCGACGAGCCGGAACGGCGTCTCGGTGGAGTCCCGATGAAGGTCGCCGGAGAGAGGGAGTTCAGCGCGCCCATCCGCACTGTTTGGACTGTGCTGAACGACCCGGGCTCGATGGCCGCGACCATGCCCGGGATCGAGAGCTTCGACGTGAAGGACGAGCGGCACTGGCGCGCGAACGTCAAGATCCCGCTCGGTCTCGGCGGCCTGAAGATGAGCGTCGACTTCACGAAGATCGAGGAGCGCGAGCCGGAGTTCGCGAAGCTGCAGGCGAAAGGGAACGGTGTCGGCGCGATCATGAACATGGAGACGCAGTTCCACCTCAGCGAGGCCGCGGGCGGGACGCACATGCGCTGGGAGGCAAACGTGAACATCGGCGGCCCGGTTGGGTCGATGGGCCAGCGGGTGCTCCAGCCGATCGTGAACCAGCAAGTCACGAGTGTCCTCAACGCGCTCGAGAAGCAGGTGAACGAGGCGAGTGGCGGAGTCGCCGAGGGCGGCGAGTCGGGCGGCAGTGGCACGGCGGGGGCGGCGCCGGCGGACGCGGACATCCCGCCGCCGGCGACGGATCCCGAGCCGAAGGACGCCGGGGCGCCCGCCGAGAGCTCGCCGAGCACCGAGCCCGACGAGGGCACGAGCGGCGCCGACGAGGGCCTGAATCCGTGGGCGCCCAAGTCCTACGAGCCCGAGCCCGAGGGGCCGACGACCTCGACCGAAGACTGAGCTGACGCCTCCCTTCCGCATCGGCGTCATGCAGCTCACGATGGAGCCGCTCGAGGAGATGCTCGAGTCGGCCCGCGTCATGGACAAGGCTGGAATGGACACGGTCTGGCTCGCTGAGGCCTATCCCTGGTGGCGCAAGCACGGGATGGAAGCGCGCGGCTCGACGGTCGTCTCGGCGCTGATGGCTCGCGCGACCGAGCGGTTGACGATCGGCTGGGGAATCATCTCGCCGTTCACGCGGCATCCCGTGCAGGTCGCGATGGATGCTCGCGTCGTTCAGGAGGCCGCCGGGCCGGGGCGGTTCCTGCTCGGGTTCGGGACGTCGAAGATCTTTCTCAACAACGCGCGGATGCAGACGAAGAAGACGCTCGGGCCGATGCGCGACGCGGTGACGATCGTGCGCGGGGTGCTGGGAGGCGAGCGCTTCGACTACGAGGGCGAGACGTGGAGTGCCGACGTTCCCGCGCTCGCCTCGGACGCCCACGCGCCGCGCGAGGTGCCCCCGGTGTACGTCGCCGCGACCGCGCCGAAGATGCAGGCGCTCGCCGGAGAGATCGGCGACGGCTGCCTGACCCCGTCGATCACGACTCCCGCGTTCGTGCGCTACACCTGCGAGAACGTGAAGGCCGACGTCGACATCGGCTGCACGGTCGTCGCGTCGATCCACGAGTCGGATCGCGCGGCCGGCCGCGACGGCGCCC
>JAWVDL010000065.1:0-10116 GCA_033857355.1 Gaiellaceae bacterium
AATCGCCGCACGCGACTGCGGCGTTCGTCGCGCTCGCGAAGTCCGGTTTCTTCGATCGGACGACCTTCCACCGGATCGTGCCCGGCTTCGTGATCCAGGGCGGCGATCCTACGGGCACCGGCATGGGTGGACCGGGGTTCTCCACGCTCGACTCCCCACCGCCGGCAGCGCATTACACACGCGGTGTCGTGGCGATGGCGAAGACCGGCGCGGAGCCACCCGGAACTGCCGGCAGCCAGTTCTTCGTCGTCACGGCCGACGACGCCGGCCTGCCTCCCGACTACGCGGTCATCGGCAAGGTCACGAAGGGCCTGCCCGTCGTGATGCGGATCGGCGCGCTCGGGAACGCGCAGGAACAGCCGACGCAGCCAGTCGTGATCGCCCGCACGATCGTCACGGAGGGCTAGACGAGCATCGGCGCCGTGGTTCTGGCGGCCGGCGCGGCGACGCGGTTCGGCTCGCCCAAGCAGCGCCTCCTGCTGCCGCGCGTCCTCGAGCGCGTGCGCGCGAGCGCGGTCGACGACGTGGTCGTCGTGCTCGGCGCGCACGACGTGGAGATCGACGCGCGAATCGTTCGGGCTCGAGACTGGAAGGACGGGCCGGGCGCATCGCTACGCGCGGGCCTCGAGGCCTTAGCGCCGGAGGTCGAGGCTGGGGTCGTCGTGCTCGCCGACGGCCCCGAGCTCTCCCCTGACGCGGTCGATCGCGTCATCGCGGCGTGGCGTGCGGACGGCTCGCCGGTGCTCGCGGCGAGCTACGGAGGCGTGCGCGGCCATCCCGTTCTCCTCGCGCGCGCGGCTTGGGCGGCCGTGCCCAACGAGGGTGCGCGGGCGCTCGAGCCGCAACTCGTTCCCTGTGACGATCTCGGTGCTCCAGGCGACGTCGATACTGCCGATGACCTCCACGTAGGCAGGTTCGACGCTCCGCCCGCAGAATGACGAAAGCCCACATGGCGCTCGCTCCACAGCCGGATCGAAGTCTCGATCAGTCGCCGCTTGCCCGCGCGCGACTCCAGCGTCAGCTCACGGTTGACGAGGCTGCCCGGCGTGCCGGGCTGAGCACCGACCAGGTTGAGTGGCTCGAGGACGGGCGTGTCTATCGGTTTCCGTCGACGGACGATGCCCTGATGGCGGCGCTGCTCTACACGAGTGCGCTCGGCATCGACCATCGCGAGGCGCGTGCCCTCGCGGGCCTGCCGGTCACGCCGGTCGTCGGAGGAAGCCCGCGAGGCCGCCTGATCGGCGCCGTGGCGTTGCTGGCATCCGTCGCCGCTCTTTTTGGTGTGTTCTGGATCCAGAACGGCGATGGCCCTCGGGGCCGCACGGCGTCCGCGACTCCGCTCCCGCCGCCCTGGAAGGTCTCGGTCGACGTCCTGAACGGGAGCGGCGACATCACGTGGACGCGTCAGATGGCCAGCAGGATCGGCGCTCTTGCGTACCACGTCGAGCACGTCGGGCGCGCAGACAAGTTCAACTATCGGCGCACGGCCGTCTACTACGAGCCGGGCGGCGAAGCGGTGGCGATTCGCATGGCCCGCCAGCTTGGCGTCGTGACTAGATCATTGCCGGGCGGCGCCGACCCGCACCACGTCGTCGTGATCGTCGGGCCTCACCGCGGGCCTGCTTAGAGCAGCGGCGTGCGCAGGGCCGACAGCTTTTCCTTGAGCTGTGGCGGCATCTGCTCGGCGGCGGCCTGCCGCACGTACCGGCGCAGGTTCACCTCGAAGCGGTAGCGCTTGCGGCAGTACGAGCAGAGCTCGAGGTGAGCCTCAGCCTCCAGCATCTCGGCGTTCGACAGCTCACGGTCGAGGTAGGGCTGCAGAACCTCTTCGCACTTCGCGCACGGATCAACGGCCATCGGTCGCTCCTACCGCTTCCTCTGCCAGCTCGCGTTTAAGGATACGCCGCCCTCGATGGAGGCGTGACATGACGGTGCCGATCGGAATGTCGAGGATCTGTGCGGCGTCGGCATAGGTGAAGTCGCCGATGTCTACGAGCACGACGACGTCGCGAAAGTCGTGCGGGACAGCGGATAGTGCCGAGACGACGTCGTCCTGCGAAAGCCGCTCGACCACGCGCTCCTCGTCCTGCGCCGGCCCGTTCGACTCCTCGAGCTTGTTGTAGAGGAAGTAGTCGCCTTCCTCGAGCGGCTGAGTGTCGGGTGTCCGCTGCTTCTTGCGCCCGCGGTCGATGTTCAGGTTTGTGAGGATCCGCAGGAGCCAGGCCCGGAGGTTGGTGCCCGGGGTGAAGGAACGCCAGCTGCGGAACGCCCGCGCGTAGGCCTCCTGCATCAGATCCTCCGCCTCCTCTCGCGAGCCGGCGAGATGCCGGGCAACGCGATACACCTGATCGGACAACTCGAGCGCCTCCTCCTCGAATCGCACGCGGTCGCGCGACTCGGTTGCCAGGCGCCGCGCGTCGGTTTCGGGGGTGGCCTCGCCCATCCCGAGCACCCTAGCAGCGCCCTTCTGAAGGCTTGAACGCCGTGAAAAGGCCCTGCATTCCCGTTAGCTATCGCGGCGAACGGGTACGGGGATGGCCTACCACGAGGGGAGACTCATGGACGGGTACACGGTCGTGACGAGCGACGACGCCAAAGTCGGCCATGTCGTCGGCGAGGTGGGCGAGAATCTCATCGTCGAGCTCGGGCACGTGATGAAGTCGCGGCATCCGCTGCCGCGTGCGTTCGCCCACGCGGACGACGACGCGCAGACCGTCAGGACGACCGTCTCGAAGTCGATCCTCCAGGAGTCGCCGAAGGTCAAGGCCGACGGCAGCGACCTGGACGAGCTCGAGGTAGGGCGCTACTACGGTTTGGCGTCAGGCGATCCGGCGCCCGAGACGCTCGGCGACGGTGTGCTCGTGCCCGACGACCCGGCGCGCTCGGTCGAAGTCGATCGCGAGGTGGCGGGAATGCCGGCTCCCGAGGAAGAACGCGTCGCCCTCCGCGAGAACCTGGAAGGTGGCGAGACGGTCGGTCCGCCGTCGCCGGGACTGCTCGGGGAGCGAGCCCCGGACGATTCGGCTTAGACCGAGACGGCCTCTCGGAAGCCCGCTCTGGCCATCGCGCCGAGAATGGCGTCACGATTCGTGTGCTCGTCGTCCCAGACCAGCATGACCTGGCCCATCAGGTTCGCGTTGGCCGCCTCGAGGCCCTCGTGGCCCTCGAGCGCGTGCGCGAGTCGCATGACGCAGCGCTCGCAGCGGATCCCGCTCACCTGGATGGTCTCGCTCTGCGTGGTCACGACTCAAGTCTAGGCAAAGGTCCTCGTCACAAGATCGGCCGCGGCGGCATGCGGATCAAGCGCCAGCTGAAGGTCGCCTTCGCAGGACAAAGGGTCGAGCTCGTCGAGGAGCGGCTCGTCGGCGAGGAGCCCACGCAACTCGTCCCATAGCTCCGGCACGTGGACGGCGCGCGAGCCATCCGGATGGATCAGCTCGGCGCGCGGTCCGAAGCGCGACGCAGCCCAGCGATTTTGCGCGTAGTCGCCGCGGTGGGCCGGATCGATGGCTCGCGCCTCCTGCGCGAGGGCCCAGCGGCAGAGCTCGCGGATCAGCGCGACGAAGGCCGTCGAGTGCGCGAGCGAGGTCGGTTGATCGGGCATCCTGATCTCCAGCGTGCCCAGCTTGGGGTGGGGACGGACGTCCCACCAGATCCGCGTGTAGTCGGCGGTCACGCCGATCCGCATCAGGCGCTCGACCCAGCTCTCCCACCCGGCATAGGAGCCGAATGCCGGCGGGCCCCCGGAGCGGGGCAGCTCGGCCAGGAGGAGGGCGCGGTTCGACGCCATCCCGGTCGAACGTCCGACGAGATACGGCGAGTTCGCGGACAGCGCGAGTACGAGCGGCAGCCACGGAAGGATCGTCTCGAGCACGGCGTAGCACTCGTTCGCGCCCGGCATCGCGACGTGCACGTGCAGTCCCTGCACTCCTTGCCGGCGTGCCGACACGCCCGCGTAATCGACGAAATCGGTGTACCGCGGCTCCTGTACGACCGGCTGCTCCTCGGGGTCGGCGAAGGGATGCGAGCCCGCCGCTGCGACGACCAGTCCGTGCTTGCCCGCCGCCTCCCGCGCCGCGGCCCGGAGGGCACCGAGCGCCGATCCGGCCTCTTCGGCGTCTGCGCACGGTTCGGTCGCCAGCTCGCAGACCGACGCGAAGAGCTCCGTCTTGACGACGCCGGGGAGTGCGCTCCCGTCGAGCGTGTCCACGATCTTGTCGACCTCGCCGACCTGCGCGAACGTGGCCGCGTCGAGGATCATCAGCTCCTCCTCTGCGCCGACCGAGAGGGTCGGCCACGTCCCCCAGCGCGCTTCGATCATCGGGCGCGGATCCCGTGCACGGGTCGGCCCGCCGCCTCCCACGCGTAGTACGAGGCGCTCGGTCCGAACGACGACTCGTATTCGGCCACGTGCGGATTGCGGCCGACCTCCTTCGCGCGTTGCGCGTGACGGAGCAGGTTCGGGTCGTCTCGCTCCTCCCAGACGAGGATCAGATGCGCGGCGGTCATGAACTCCGCGACGAAGGTGCAGGCCGCCGCAGGACATGGGAACGGATCGGTCGAGACGCAGAACCAGCCCGAGCGATCGGCGTCGGTGTCGTCGGTCCAGAGCTCTTCCTCCTCGAGGAGCTCATCGTCTTCGAGCAGGAGGCGTCCGGGCTGCGGCAGCTCGGGTTCCATGCCCGGAACTCTAGGGGCGGGCTGCGAACCCGCGGAAGGCTTCGACGAGGTCGTGCTGCGCCTCCGCGGAGAGCGACGCCGCGTCGACGCGGCCTACGAGCCGGATCGTGGTGCGGATCTGGTCGAGATAGGCGCCGCACTTGGCGCAGCCGGCGAGGTGCTGCTCGACGCGCGCGTGCTCTTCCGGCTCGAGCGCGCCCTCGAGGTAATCCGTCACGAGCTCTACGACTTCCTGGCAGCTGAGTGCTTCGACCGCGCTCACGTTTCCTCCACGTACTCCTCGATCGCCTTGCGCACCTTCGCGCGCGCACGGTGCAGGAGCACCCGTTGATTGGACTCGGAGATCTCGAGGGCGTTACGGACCTCCTCCGCGCTCCAGCCCTGGACATCCCGCAGCGTGATCACCGCCCGCTGGCTCGGCGGGAGCGCCTCGATGGCGCGCTCGATCACGGTCCGTGTCTCGTCGCCGAGCAGCCGCTCCTCGGGCAACGTGTCCCACCGGGTGGGCGGCGAGGCCCAGTGGCCCGGCCACCGGGCGTGAGCCGCATCGAGGAACCGGTCGGGATCGACGGCGGGCTCCGGCACGCGGCCCGGGTCGCGGAGCGCGGAGAACGGGACCGTGCGTCCCTCGCGCTCGGCGCGCGTCTTGGCGGTGTTCGTGAGGATGCGGAAGACCCACGTTCGCAGCATCGAGCGGCCCTCGAACTGGCTCAGGCTGCGCAGAACGGCCAGCCACGTCTCCTGGACGACCTCCTCGGCCACGGCGCGGCTCGAGACGTAGATCTGGGCGACGCGGAGCATCGAGCCCGACCAGTCCGAGACGAGACGCGTAAAGGTCGCCTCGTCTCCGGCGCGGAGTGCGGCAACGAGCTGCGCGTCGTCGGCGGCGAGCTCGGCCACGCCCGGAATCTACCGGGGCGTAACGAACCCGGGCACCGGGGCGTCAAAGCACGCATGAGCAACGAGCACTTCGACCTGATCGCAATCGGCGGCGGCTCGGCGGCACGCGACGGCGCCCGCAAGGCCAAGGACGAGTTCGGCGCACGCGTCGCGCTGATCGAGAGCACGCGCTGGGGCGGCGACTGTCCGAACGTCGCGTGTCGGCCCACGAAGGCGTATCTCGTCGCCGCCGACCTCCTCCACGACATCCAGACGCTCGCCCCGAAGGCCGGGATCGAAGTGGGGCCCGCCCACGCGAATCTCGCCAAGGTCAAGGCGCGCAAGGATGCGCTGCGCGCGACCCAGCCGCAGTGGGTCGAGCGCCTGAGGGCCCAGGGCTTTGCGACTTACGACGGCGTCGCAAGGTTCGTCGACGCTCGAACGCTGCGGGTGGGCGAAACCGAGCTGACGGCCGACCGAGTCCTGATCGCGACGGGCTCCGTTACCGCGGTTCCGTCGATCGAGGGGCTCGCCGAGGTCGGATTCGTGGATCACGTCACCGCGCTCGAGCTCGAGCAGGTTCCCCAGTCGCTGCTCGTCCTGGGCGCCGGCCCCGTCGGAGTCGAGTTCGCCCAGATCTTCGCTCGGTTCGGCTCGCGCGTGACGCTCGTCCAGACCGCCGGGCGAATCTCGCCGCGCTCCGACGCGGAGGCCGCCGCGGAGGTGGCGCAGGCGCTCGAGCAGGACGGGGTCGAGATCCTGACCTCGACGACGGCGAGGCGCTTCGCGCGGGACGGCGACGAGATCGTGGCGACGCTCGACCCCGCCGGCGAGCGTCGGGTGGCGATGGTGCTGGTCGCGACCGGGCGCAAGCCGGACCTCGAGCAGCTCGATCTCGAGCGGGCCGGCATCGCCTACGAGCGTCGCGGGATCCTCGTGGACGAGCATCTGCGCACGACGGCGCCGGGAGTCTGGGCCGCCGGCGACGTGGCAACGCGGTACCAGTTCACGCCGATCGCGCAGTACGAGGCCCGGCTGGCGGTGCTCGACATGTTCACCGACGACGCTCCGGCGACGGATTACTCCGCGTTGCCGACCGCGATCTTCACCGATCCCGAGCTCGCCAGCGTCGGATTGAGCGAGGAGGCCGCGCGTGAGCAGGGACTGGAGTTCGGCACGGCGACGCATCCGCTCGGGAGCGTGACCCGCGCTCAGTACTACGACGCGAAGCTGGGTCTGTACAAGCTCGTCTTCGATCCGAAGAGTCGAAAGGTGCTCGGGATCCACGTCGTCTGCCGCGGCGCGAGCGACGTCGTTCAAGGACTGGCGGTCGCGCTGCGTCTCGGTGCGACGGTCGACGACCTCGCGCGCGTGCACCACACGTACCCGAGCTTCGGGGAGGGCGTGAAGGCGGCCGCCGAGCGCGCTCTCTCGCAGATGTAGGATCGGCGACATGTCCGACGTCCTGATCTTCGGCGACACGGCTCGCTCGCCAGAGTTGCGCCACGAAGTGCCGTTGCTCATCGGCGATCCGTTCCTCTACGTCGAGCACGACGGCAAGCAGACGATCGTGATCGGCGCGATGGAGATGCCGCGGATCAGCAAGGTCGCGCCGCAGATCGAGCTGTTGCCCCCCGAGGAGTTCGGCTCGGATGAGCTGGTCGCCGGCGGGATCGGCAGTTTCGACGAGTTGCAGATCGAGATCGCCTTGCGCGCGTGCCGCAAGCTCGGGATCGAGCGCGCCACCGTTCCGCACACGTTCCCGCTCGAGCTGGGCGACGTCCTGCGCGCCGGCGGCGTCGAGCTGAATCCCGACCGAGACTTCTTCGAGGAGCGGCGGCGGGTCAAGAGCGAAGCGGAGCTGGCCGGGATCCGTCGGGCGCAGCTGGCGGCCAACGCCGGGATGGGCGCTGCTGCGATGCTGCTGCGCTCGGCGAAGCCGAACGGCGCCGGTCTCGAGGCGGGTGGCGAGCCGCTCACGGTCGAGCGCGTCAAGCGCGCGATCGGCGACGCATTCGCCGACCACGACTGCGTCGCCGACGAGTTCATCGTCTCGCACGGGCCGCAGTCGGCGATCGGCCATCACATGGGTGAGGGCGTCATCCAGGCGAACGAGCCGATCGTGATCGACATCTGGCCACAAGATCGCGAGTCCTCCTGCTTCGCCGACATGACGCGGACGTTCGTCGTCGGGGAGCCCTCGGACGAGGTGCGCGAGTGGCACCGTCTCTGCAAGGAGGCCCTCGACCGCTCCCACGCGCAGGTACGCGCCGGCGCGAGCGGCCGCGCGATCAACGCGTCGGTCTGCGAGCTCTTCCAGGAGGCTGGCTACCCGACGGCGCTGACGAAGAAGCCGGGTGAGGTGCTGGAGGATGGGTTCTTCCACGGGCTCGGTCACGGTGTCGGGCTCGAGGTGCACGAAGCCCCGATGTTGAGCCGGCTGGACAGCCCGCCGCTCGTTGCAGGCGACGTCGTTACGCTGGAGCCTGGGCTGTACCGCCGCGGCTACGGCGGGCTGCGCCTCGAGGACCTCGTCGTCGTCACCGACGATGGTGCCGAGAAGCTCACCGACTTCCCGTACGACTTGGCGCCGTAGCCTCTCTTTAGGCACACGCGAGAACTGGGACCCGCGTATCCCGCCCGCCTAGCCGTCAGGCTATGCGGGAATGTCGCGCGTGTCTGTGCCAACTTCGTAGAGAATCGCGTGCAAGGATCCGGCTCTACGAAGGGATGGGCGTGTGTCAGAGACGGTGAGCGACGGCGGAAAGACGATCGACACGCTGCTCCTGGAGGAGCGCCGGTATCCGCCCGATCCTGCGTTCGCGGCGCAGGCCAACGCGCAGCCCGACATCTACGAGCGCGACTTCGAGGAGCTCTGGGAAGCCGAGGGCCGTGAGCGCATCTCGTGGTTCGAGCCCTTCACGAAGCTCTACGAGTGGGAGCCGCCCTACGCGAAGTGGTACCTCGGCGGGAAGCTCAACGTCTGTTTCAACTGCGTCGACCGGCACGTCGAGTCGGGCCGCGGCGACACCGTCGCCTACCACTGGGAGGGCGAGCCCCAGGACGAGCGGCGCGACCTGACGTACACCGATATCCAGCGCGAGGTCGTCCGCTTCGCGAACGCGTTGAAGGAGCTCGGCGTCGGCAAGGGCACCGCGGTGGCCATCTACATGGGGATGGTCCTCGAGCTGCCGATCGCCATGCTCGCCTGCACGCGGCTCGGCGCGCCGCACACGGTCGTCTTCGGCGGCTTCTCCGCCGATTCGCTCTCGAGTCGCATGAACGACATGGGCTGTGAGGTGCTCGTCACCCAGGACGAGGCCTATCGGCGCGGCTCGACCGTTCCGTTGAAGCAGATCGCCGACGCCGCCCTGGCCGATGTGCCCGGCGCGAAGCGTGCGCTGGTCGTCCGGCGCACCGGCGGCGAGGTGGAGATGACCGAAGGACGAGACGCGTGGCTGCACGAGCTCGACGTCTCGGACGACCCTGCGTCCTGCCCGTGCGAGCCGATGGACTCCGAGGACTTGCTCTTCCTCATGTACACGTCGGGCACCACCGCGAAGCCGAAGGGGATCGCGCACACCACTGCCGGCTACCTCACCGGCGTGGCGACGACGCACCACTACATCTTCGACCTGAAGCGCGACACGGACGTCTACTGGTGCGCGGCCGACGTCGGCTGGATCACCGGCCACAGCTACATCGTGTACGGCCCCCTCTGCAACGGCGCGACGAGCGTGATGTACGAAGGGACGCCCGACTTCCCGGCCCGCGACCGCTGGTGGGAGATCGTCGAGCGCTACGGAGTGACGATCCTCTACACGGCTCCGACGGCGATCCGCTCGCACATGAAGTGGGGGCCGGAGCACGCGCAGAAGCACGACCTGTCGTCGCTCCGCCTGCTTGGATCGGTCGGGGAGCCGATCAACCCTGAGGCGTGGGTCTGGTACCGCGAGCACATCGGCGGCGACCGGTGCCCGATCGTCGACACGTGGTGGCAGACCGAGACCGGGATGATCCTGATCACGCCGCTCCCGGGTGTCACGACGACCAAGCCCGGTTCGGCGACGAAGCCGTTCCCGGGGATCGAGGCGGCGGTGTACACCGAGTCGGGTGAGGAAGTCGGACCGGGCGGGGGCGGCTACCTGGTCCTCAAGCGTCCCTGGCCGGCGATGCTGCGCGGGATCTACGGCGACGACGAGCGCTACCGCGAGACGTACTGGTCGAAGTACGAGAACGTCTACTTCGCCGGCGACGGGGCGCGGATCGACGGCGACGCGGACTTCTGGCTGCTGGGCCGGGTCGACGACGTGATGAACGTGTCCGGCCACAGGATCTCGACGATCGAGGTCGAGAGCGCGCTCGTCGATCACCCGAGGGTCGCGGAGGCCGCGGTGGCGGCGCGCAACGACGCCACGACCGGCCAGGCCATCGTGGCCTACGTGACGCTGAAGGGCGACGAGCAGGGATCCGTGGAGATGCTCGAGGAGCTGCGGAACCACGTGGCCAAGGTCATCGGGCCGATCGCCAAGCCGGCCAACATCGTCTTCACGCCCG
>JAWVDL010000066.1:0-6786 GCA_033857355.1 Gaiellaceae bacterium
TCCAGCGACGGGACCGCGTCGACGAGCTCCGCCGCCAGCTCGACCTCGCGCTCGGTCGGCGCGCCGAAGCTCGTGCCGTCGAGCGCGGCCTCGCGGACGGCTTCGACGGTCTCCCGGTCGGCGTGCCCGAAGATGAGCGGCCCCCACGAGCAGACCCAGTCGAGGTAGCGGTTGCCCTCCGCGTCCTCGAGGTAGGCGCCTGCTGCCCGCGCGACGAAGAACGGCTCGTCGAGCCCGACGGCGCGCATGGCGCGGACCGGCGAATTGACGCCGCCCGGGATCAACTCGAGCGCGCGGCGGTAGAGCTCCGACCGCGTCCTCAGAACAGCCACGCGGCCAGCTCTTTCGTCCAGTACGAGATGACGACGTCGGCGCCGGCGCGGCGGATCGACGTGAGACTCTCCAACGCGGCCTGCTTCTCGTCGAGGTGCCCGGCCGCGGCGGCTGCCTTGATCATCGCGTACTCGCCCGACACGTTGTAGGCCGCGAGCGGCGCGTCGAACCGCTTGCGCGCGGCGCGGATCACGTCGAGGTACGGAAGCGCCGGCTTGATCATCAGCGCGTCGGCGCCCTCGGCGAGGTCGAGCTCGCACTCGCGCAGGGCCTCCCGCACGTTCGCGGGATCCATCTGGTAGCCGCGCCGGTCGCCGAAGGAGGGCGCCGAGCCGGCGGCCTCGCGGAACGGTCCGTAGAAGGCGGACGCGTACTTGGCCGAATAGGCGACGATCGGCGTCTCGGGGAGCTCCTCGCGAATCGCCGCGACGCGCCCGTCCATCATGTCGCTCGGCGCTACCACGTCCGCGCCGGCCTCGACGTGGCTGACGGCGGTGCGCGCGATCAGCTCGAGCGAGGCGTCGTTGTCCACCTCGTCGCCGCGCAGCACTCCGCAATGTCCGTGCGACGTGTACTCGCAGAGGCACACGTCGGTGAGGAGCAGCAGCTCGGGGAAGCGTGGGCGGAGGTTGCGCAGCGCGTGCTGCACGATCCCGTCGTCGATCCAGGCACCGGATCCTTCGTCGTCCTTCTCCTCGGGAATGCCGAACAGGATCACGGCGGACACGCCCGCGGCGACGAGCTCCTCGACCTCGCGCGTGAGGCTTTCGAGCGAGTGGCGCGCCAGCCCGGGCAGCTCGGGATTCGGCAGCGGCTCGGGCGCGACGAACAGGGGCATCACGAAGCTGTCGAGCTCGAGGCGGGTCTCGCGTACGAGCGAGCGGAGGGCGCCGGTCCGGCGCAGCCGCCGCAGCCGCGTTGCGGGGAAGGCGCTCACGCCCCAACTCTAGTCCCGGGATGGCGCGCCGCGGAGTGTCGGGGCCATGTCCGGGGTCAGACCCCTGACGCGTCCGGACTAGACGAGGAGGCGGCGGGCCGCAGCGCGCGCCGCTGCGCCGAAGACGATTGCCAGCCCGCCGAGCCAGGCGGCCTCGCGCGCCAGCGTCCCCCACGGGCTCGCGTCGTACAGGGCAGATGCGAAGAAGCGCACCGCGTGCGCGAACGGGAGGGCGTCGGAGATCCAGCCCGCGACGGGCACGATCTCGCCCGGCACGAGTCCGAGGAAGACGATCGGCAGCACCACCAGCACCGCGACGAGCGACGCCGTCCGCGCCTCGCGCGCGATCGCGCCCAGGAGCGCCCCAAGCCCACCGAGCGCCGCACCCGCGAGCGCGAGCCCGATCGCCAGTAACGGCAGCCGCGCCCACGGCTCGCCCCCGACGATGCCGCCGACCTGGATGATCGCGCCGAAGAGAAGCGCGATCGACAGCCCGAGCGCAAGGGCGACGACGACCGCGAGCCCGATCTTCGCCGCCACCAGCTCACCGAGCGAGACGAGACCGCGCGAAAGCCGCCCGATCGTGTTCTCGTCGCGCTCCGCGGCCAGCGCGCCCGCGGCGAGCAGCAGCGTGAGGAACGAGATCGTCAGTGCAAGCGCGTAGGCCTGAACCTGCGCCGAAAGCGCCCACGTCCGCCCCTCCTCCGGCGCCTGCTTCAGCTCGATCGGGTGCGCGGTGGCCGCGAGCGCGCCGCCCGTCTGCGCAAGCGCGAGTCGCGCGACCGTCACAAAGGAGCGGATCCGGTCGAGCCGAGGGCCGCGCGGGAGGTCCCGCAGCAGTCGCTCGGTTCCGTCGAGGCCCAGCACGTGGAAATCGCGCCCGAGGAACGAGCCGTCTCCGCCATGCAGGATCAGGCGCACGTACTCGAGATTCGCGGCGATGTACGCCTCCTGGAGCTGCCGGTTCAGCGAGTAGACGAGCGCCTGCACCTGCTGGTTGACGCGCGGGGCGACGCCGCCCTTGGTCGTCCGCAGCACGAGCGTCGGGCTCCGCACCATCTGCTTCAGGTCGGCGACGAAGCCCGGCGGGACGGTGATCGTCGCGACGACTTTTCCGGTCCGAAGCTCGCGGTCGGCCTCCTTCGGCGAGAGCCGCACGAGCCGGACGTTCCGGCTCACCCGGTCGATCGTCGACTGGACGTGGAACTTGTGCCCGCCGACCGCGATGACCGCGGGAAGGCCGTCCTCGTCGACGAACGCCACCCGCGGCTTCGCGTTCGCGTACCCGGCGACGAGGCCGACCAGGAGCGCGATGACGATCGGGTACGCGACGAGCACGCCGAGCAAAAACGGCGAGCGCCGCAGGATGCGCAGATCCTTCCCCAGGACGAGCCAGGCTCTCCTCACGCGAACACGTCCTCCGCGAACTCGCGCTCGTACTCGGCCGGAGGCCCCGCGAACACGAGCTCGCCTGCCCGCAGCACGGCGACCCGGTCCGCGTGCCGTTCCACCTCGTCGAGATTCTGCGTCGCGAAAACGACTGCCCCGCCGCCTTCGCGCACCCGGTCGACGTTCGCCCACAGGCGGCGACGCTGACCCGGATCGAGCGACGCCGTCGGCTCGTCGAGGAGCAGGACGTCCGGCCGGCCGAGCAGCGCGATCGCGATGTTCAGCCGCTGGCGGTTGCCCACCGAGAGCGCAGAGCTCGGCTGGGAGTCCTCCGGGAGACCGAACTCCGCGAGCAGCGCCGCTGCAGCGGCGCCGTCCGCGCCCTCGAGCCGTCCGAACAGCTCGAGGTTCTCCCGAGGGGAGAGGCGCCCGTAGTGCGCAGGCCGCTGCGGCACCCAGCCCACCCGCACTCCGTCGGCGACCGAGACGCGCCCCTCGCTCGGCTCGAGGGATCCGGCGAGCAGGGCGAGGAGTGTCGACTTCCCCGCGCCGTTCGGGCCCACGAGGGCGAGCGACTCGCCGGCGTTTACGGCGAGGTCTGTGGGCGCCAGCGCGAGGCGCGCGCCGAAGCGCCGGCCCAGGCCGTGGGCCTGGAGGAGAGGCGAGCTCACCGTGTGGCGGCTGCCGGTGGCTGCTCGCCCGGGGGGACCGGCGCGACCGGTCGCGCCGGCTCCACGTCGACCGCCACCGTCGGCTCCTCTCCCCTCCAGGGCTCGAACGCGACTCGCTCGGCGAAGAACTCCCAGATCGCGCGGCACGCCGCGAGCAGCGGCAGCGCGACCAGCACGCCCGGCAGCCCGTAGATCTCGGCGCCCGCGAGCAGCCCGAAGATCACGAGCAGGGGGTGCAGCCGGAGCGCGCTCCCCATCACGTTGGGCACCACGACGTGCCCTTCGATCTGATGGATGAACAGGAAGAGCAGCCCCACCCAGATCGCCGCCACCGGGTGGACGACCAGCGCGTAGAAGAACGGCGGCAGCGCGCCGAGCCAGGGGCCGAGGTAGGGAATCAGCTCGGTGAGCGCGACCCACGAGGCGAAGAGGATCGCGTAGGTCTCCCCGCCCGGGAGCCAGCCGAGGAAGCCGAGCAGCCAGAGCCCAACCCCCGCGCTCGACCCGATGATCAGCGACAGGAGCGCCTGGCCCTTCACGTACGAGACGAGGGCGTACTCGATCCGCGGCAGGAGCGGCTGAGTCCCCGGCAGCGGCGGGAACCGCCGGTCGAGCGCAGCCGAGAGACGCCCCATGTCCAGCAGCATGTAGATCGAGATCACGACGATCAGGATCCCGCTGAACAGGAGCTCGACCACCGCGAGCCCTGCCCCTTCGGCCCAGTTGATCGCCTTGGACGTGTACTTCTCGACGTCTTTCGAGCCCACGTTGTCGAGGAAGTCGCGCCCCTGCTTCTCGACCTGAATGCGCTTGAGACCATGGGTGTTCAGCCAGCGCTGGAAGTGGTCGAGGTCGGCCGTGGCCTGGGTCGGGCCGCCCTGTCCGGAGGCCTTCGTAAAGTAGGCGTCGACCCGCCCGGAAGCCGACCTCGTCTGGTTCACGACCACTGTCGCGAGGGCCACGATCGCAAGAGCAACCGCACCAGCGAAGCTCAGGTACACGATCGCGACCGCGAAGCCGCGAGGGATGAAGGCCCTCCCGAGTCCCCGAACGAGCGGGTTCAGGAGCAGCGCGATCAGCGCCGCGACGAGGAACAGGAAGATGACGTGACGGACCGCCCCCGCCACCGTCCACAGGCCGATGAGCAGCACCGGCAGGCCCACGAGCTGAATCCAGCGCGGGATCTCGATCCGCGTAGCCCCGCTAGGCGGCACGCGAACGATCGTACCGCCTCGGTCAGAGCTCTCAGACCCGGGATCTGGGACTGGTCCGACTTCGTCGACGGGAGTCTCGCGGTCGACCGTCACGATCTGTGGGAGGAACCTCCGATTCCGCCAAGGATTCGACTGTTACAAGCTCCCGATCCGTCAGCCGGGTTGCCGCCCGGGAAGGAGGTTGTTACGGTGCGGCGAATGCCGCCCGCCCGCAGAACGAGGGAGCTTCGGCGTGCGCGCCGTGAGCGCCGCGCCGCCCGACGCCTCCAGCGCGTCGCCATTCTCGCGCTCGTCGGGGTGATCGCGGTGATCACGCTGCTCCTGACGGCGTTCGGAACCGGGACGCCCACGCGAGTCGCCTCGACCGCGCCGGCGCCGGCTCAGCGGCTCCTTCCGACCGGTCCGCCCGCGCCGCTCATCGTCGCCCTCCAGGGCGCGTTGCGCCTGCAGCTTCCGATCGCGCAGAGCAAGGTGACCGCGATCGGCTACCACGCGGCAGGCGAGGGGACGCTCGCCCTCCACCCGCTCGGCCGGCAAAGCAACGCGGGGCTCCTCTCGCGGCTCGCACACAAGATCTTCGGCGGCGGCTCGTCCGGCCTCGGCTGGTACCAGCTCGAGGGAGGCTCCGGCCCGCAGTCAAGCTCCCTCGACGTCGGCGCCGCGGCCGGGACCGACGTCTACTCCCCGGTGGACGGGAAGATCGTCGGGATCACCGACTACGTCGTGAACAACCGCGTGTACGGCCGCCGCATCGACATCGAGCCCACCGCCGCGCCGGCGATCGTCGTCTCGGTCACCCACCTCCGGCCCGATTCGTCCCTCACGGTCGGGTCCTCCGTGGCAGCGCGGTCGTCGCGGCTCGGCACGCTGCTCGACCTCTCGCGCGTCGAGAAGCAGGCGCTCGCGCGGTACACGAACGACGCCGGAAACCACGTTTCCATCGAGGTTCACCCGTCGGTGAGCCTCTCGCTCCCCTAGCGTCCCGCGTCGTGCGGATCCTCTTCGTCGGCGACGTCTTCGGCGTGCCCGGCCGTCGCGCGCTCGAGGACCGGCTGCCGGGCCTGCGCGACGAGCTCGACGTGGACTTCTGCATCGTGAACGGCGAGAACGCCGCCGACGGCGCCGGGATCACCGGGAAGCATGCCGACCGGATGCTCGCCGCGGGCGCCGACGTGATCACGCTGGGAAACCACACGTGGCGGCAGCGCGGCTTCGCGGACTACCTCGCGGGCTCGGACCGCGTCCTGCGACCGGCGAACTTCGCCGCCTCGGCGCCGGGACGCGGCTGGACGACCGCCGCGGGACGCGACGGCACGGAGGTCGCCGTGATCAGCCTGATGGGGGCGCTGTTCCTCGACGTGGCCCGCAATCCGTTCGAGCTCGTGGACGACCTCGTCGAGGAGGCAGCCCGGACGACGCCGGTGATCGTCCTCGACGTCCACGCGGAGGCGACGAGCGAGAAGATCGCCCTCGCGTACTGGCTCGACGGGCGCGTGACCGCGGTGATCGGAACGCACACGCACGTCCAGACCGCCGATGCGCGCGTGCTCGCAGGCGGGACGGCCGCGCTGACCGACGCGGGAATGACCGGACCGCACGATTCGGTGATCGGCGTCGAGGCCGAGCTGGCGATTCGCCGCATGCGCACGGGGATGCCGGTCCGCTTCCAGCCCGCGGAGGGCGGCGTGCGCATCGAGGGCGCGCTCGTCGACTGCGACGCGGCGACCGGCCGCGCGACGGCCTGCGAGGCAGTGCGCGTCGACTGGCCCTAGGCGCGTCTTTCCGGCCAGGCCAGCACGGCGAGCAGCCCGACGAGCACGAGGTCCCGGGCGAACACCAGCCAGGACGACAGCGGGTCGAACGCGAGCGCCAAGTCCCAGTAGCGGAACGGGAACCAGATCTGCGTGAGAACGGCCGCGCAGCCGAGCAGCCCGGTGGCGACGAGCCCACGGCGGCCGCGGACGAGCAGGACGAGCGGCACGAGCCAGATCAGGAACTGCGGGGAGAGCACCTTCCCGAGCGCGACGAACGCGACCGCGGCCGCCGCCGCGTAGCGCACGAAGTCGTCCGGCGCCGGCCTGAGCAGCCGCGCGAACGCGGCGAACAGGCCGGCGAGCACGGCGACCTGGAGCACGGTCTGCGCGACGCCGATCGCGTACGGCGCCGTCCCGTCGAGGTTCTGCGAGCCGTGGCTCGAGCGCATCGTGATCTCGAGACCGAAGCGATGAGCGACGAGCAGGAA
>JAWVDL010000067.1:0-3046 GCA_033857355.1 Gaiellaceae bacterium
GCGGAGCCGTAGCCCGCCGAGACGGCCGCGTCTGCAGCCATGTCGATGTCGGCGTCGGGCAAAACGATCATGTGGTTCTTGGCCCCGGCCAGTGCCTGGCACCGCTTCCCGTGGGACGTGGCCGTCGAGTAGATGTAGCGCGCGATCGGCGTCGAGCCGACGAAGCTCACCGCATCGACGTCCGGATGCTCCAGCAGCGCATCGACCGCGACCTTGTCGCCGTGGACGACGTTGAAGACGCCGTCCGGCACGCCGGCCTCCTGAAGCAGCTCGCCGAGGTAGAGCGACGCGGAGGGGTCCTTCTCCGACGGCTTGAGGACGAACGTGTTCCCGCAGGCGATGGCCGGTGCGAACATCCACATCGGGACCATGGCCGGGAAGTTGAACGGGGTGATTCCCGCGACGACACCGACGGGCTGACGGATCGAGTACACGTCGAGCCCGGTCGAGGCCTGCTCGGAGTACTCGCCCTTCAGAAGGTGCGGGATCCCGCAGGCGAACTCGACGACCTCGATCCCTCGCGCCACCTCGCCGAGCGCGTCGGATGTGACCTTGCCGTGCTCCAGCGTGAGGAACCGGGCGATCTCCTCGCGGTGCTCGTGGAAGAGCTGGCGGATGCGGAAGAAGATCTCCGAGCGCTTCGAGAGCGAGGTTGCGCGCCACGCCGGGAACGCAGCCTTCGCGGCGGCGACGGCCTGCGCGACCTCCTCGACCGAGGCGAAGTCGACAGCGCCCGTCTGCTGGCCGGTGGCCGGGTTGTAGACGGGTCCGGTTCGGCCGGAGGCGCCTGCGACGAGCTTGCCGCCGATCCAGTGGTTGATCGGGGCGATCTCGTTGTCCTGTGCGCGGCCCGGAGCCTCGGCGACCTCGGTCATCTCGTCCTCCTCGAAAGCTGTCAGGCCCAGGGTATCGCGCGTTACGCTCGCGGGATGGGCGGATCCGAGCTTACGAGGGAGCTGCTGGAGCTGTTCCGGAAACGCGCCGCAGAGCTGGAGCCGGTTGACCTTCTCCGCCAGTACGAACGCGATCGGTTCGTGCGGCCGGCGCCGCCCGATCCGAACCGCCGCAACGAGGTCGAGCGGCTTGCCTTCTCCCTGCTGCCCGACGGCTTCGAGCGAATCGAGCTCTCGCCGCTCGCACCGCTCGGCACGACAGCGGTGCTCGGCGGGCTGAGCCAGGATTGGGCGGTCGCGACAGCGCGCGGAACCGAGGTGGTGAGCGATGTGACGAACGTGCTGACGCTCGAGGCGGCGTCTCGCAGGCGTCGATCGCGCGAGGAGGTGAGCCTCGCGGCCACAGCCCGCGTCACGCGGCCTCAGGCGCCGACGCGCGCGGAGCAGCTGGCCCACTTCGGCCTGCTCGGACTGGTCAGCGCCGGCCGCGGAGAGCGCTGGAGCGACTGGGAGCTCCGGAAGGCGACCGAACACGTCCGCTTCTACCGCGAGCTTCTGCAGGCACTCGGCGCGGAGGACGTCGAGCTCCGCGCCGGCGGCGGCCTAGAGCTCGAGGTCGCGGCGACGCACGATCCGCAGGAGCGTCCGTACTACGCAGGCGGTTGGTTCTCGATCGACGTGGGCCGACGGAACGTCGCCGACGGCGGCTTCGTCGACTGGACGCGAAAGCTCCTCAGCGACCGCAAGGAACGGTGTCTGATCAGCGGCGCCGGGATCGAGCGGCTCGCCTCGCTGACGACGTAGAATCGGGTCCATGGCGACCACCGAGACGAACTCCCAGCTGGGCCAGCAGATCGTCGAGGACGCGAAGCGCTACGTCCTCTACTCCTGGTCGGTGCAGGACCAGATCACCCCGATCGCGGTCGCGGGCGCCGAGGGCCGCTACTTCTGGGACTACGACGGGAAGCGCTACCTCGATTTCGCCTCCCAGCTCGTGAATGTCTCGATCGGCCACGGCCACCCGAAGCTGGTCGCGGCGATCAAGGAGCAGGCCGAGCAGCTCGCCACCATCGGCCCGCCGATGGCGACCGAATCGCGCTCGCGGCTCGGCAAGCTCCTCGCGGAGGTCACGCCCGGCGACCTCTCGATGTCCTTCTTCACGAACGGGGGCGCCGAGGCGAACGAGAACGCGATCAAGCTCGCGCGCTGGGCCACGGGCCGGCACAAGATCGTCGCGCGCTACCGCTCGTACCACGGCGCGACCGCCGGCGGGATCACGCTCACCGGCGACCCGCGCCGCTGGGCCGCCGAGCCGGGAATCCCCGGCGTGGTGCGCATCCTCGACCCGTACACCTACCGCTGCCCCGCGGGCCACCCGGATCCCTGCCCGGTTTGCACTGGCGCGCCGCATCTCGAGGAGATCCTCCAGTACGAGGGGCCGCAGACCGTCGCCGCGGTGATCCTCGAGACGGTCACCGGGACGAACGGCGTGATCGTGCCGCCCGACGGCTACCTGCAGTCGATCCGCGAGGTCTCCGACCGCCACGGCATCTTGCTCATCTGCGACGAGGTGATGGCCGGCTTCGGCCGCACAGGCAAATGGTTCGCGTGCGAGAACTGGGACGTCGTCCCGGACATCCTCACGGTCGCCAAGGGCATCAACTCCGGCTACGTGCCGCTCGGCGCGATGATCATCTCGCAGAAGCTCGCGGAGTGGGTTCGCGACAAGCCGTTCGCCGGCGGGCTCACGTACAGCGGGCATCCGCTGGCGTGCGCGTCAGGCGTCGCGTCGATCGAGGCGTACCGGGAAGAGGGAATCGTCGAGAACGCCGCGGCGCAGGGCGAGTACGTCGGGCAGGAGCTACGCGCGCTGCAGGAGCGGCATCCGTCTATCGGCGACGTCCGCGGCCTCGGGCTGTTCTGGGGCATCGAGCTCGTCTCCGACCGGGAGACGCGCGAGCCGCTGGTGCCGTTCAACGCCTCGGGCGAGGCGTTTGCACCCGTCGCGAAGCTGGCGAAGGCCGCGATGGAGCGCGGCCTCTACCTGATGACCCACTGGAACGTGATCATCGTGGCGCCGCCGCTGACGATCACGCGCGAGGAGCTCGACGAGGGCCTCGGCGTGCTCGACGAGGTTCTTGCTCTAGTCGACT
>JAWVDL010000068.1:0-6490 GCA_033857355.1 Gaiellaceae bacterium
CTTGAGGAACGCCCGGATCTTGCCGGCCTTGGCGACGAGGTCGCGAGAAGCCGCAGCCGGATCGACGTCCGCAGAGCCGATGGACAGATTCCAGGTGACGAGGTCGGCGGTGATCGGCCGCTTCGCCGATCCGGTAACGGAAATCGTGTCGCGCGACCGCTTCACGGCCTTGACCGCGCTGGAGACGAAAAGCGCGCCGAGGACGACCGCCACGGCCAGCGCAACGAGCCCGATGAGGAGCTGAGGAAGCGACTCGGCTCGACGTGTCGCCATCAAGCGGAACTACGACCGGGATCGGACCGCAGTCAAGGATTCTCGGCCGCGGGTGCCGGCTCAGCCGGCGCCCGCTCGCAAACGCCTTCGGCAGACCGGGTGAAATCCCACGAAGTTCAGCGACGAAGCCGCAACTTCGTGGGATGAACAGGGGCGGCAGGACTCGAACCTGCAACCCCCGGTTTTGGAGACCGGTGCTCTGCCAATTGAGCTACGCCCCTGGGTTGCCGCGGGATTGTACTTGGCGTCCGCCGGGCGGTTTTGGCCGCGAAGGTGGGCTTTGCCCGCCTTCGTTCGCTACCGCTCTCGGCAGGTCATCCAACGAGGGGGCACACGGGGAACCATGGGTTCACCCGTGACGAAGACCGGTGCTCTGCCAATTGAGCTACGCCCCTCAGGTTGCGGGCCGGATTGTACTCGTGAGCTAACGGGCACCATCAGCGCATGACGGATTACACGCAGGATCCGGAAACGGACGAGGAAGCGCCGAGCGACGACGCCCTCGAAGAGGCGCAGGAGGGCAAGGGCTACGGCGAGGACGAAGGCGAGCGCGAGGAGTCCCTGCCAGAGTAAGGGCGTGTCGCAACGACGGGCTCTCGGGCTCCTGTTCTCAATACTCGCGACAGCGTTCGCAGCGATCGCCATCGCCTCCGCCTGGGGGTCCACCGCGCCCCGCCGCCTCGTCGTGGCCGCCGGCGCGGCCGCGATCGCGCTCTGGCTCGGGAGTCTCGCGCTCTCGGCACTGAGGAATCCGCCGAGCTAGCCCGTATTCTCTCGCTGTGGCGGTCGAGGACACCCAGGAGATCTGGCGCGAGTACGCCCGGACGAAGGATCAAAAGGTCCGTGACCGGCTGATCCTCACCTATGCGCCGCTCGTGAAGTACGTGGCCGGACGGCTCGGCAGCGGGCTCCCCGCGCACGTCGACGAGGGCGATCTCGTCTCGTACGGCCTGCTCGGCCTGATCGGGGCGATCGAGCGCTTCGATCCGGAACGCGACATCAAGTTCGAGACCTACGCGATCTCGCGCATCAAGGGCTCGATCATCGACGAGCTGCGCGCCATGGACTGGGTTCCGCGCTCCGTGCGCGCCCGCGCCCGCGACATCGAGCGCGCGATCGCCGAGCTCGAGGCGAAGCTCGGGCGGGCGCCCTCCGACGAGGAGATCGCCAACAAGGTCGGCTTGACGCAGGAGGAGCTCGGCGACAGCCTGACCGAGATCTCCCGCTCCTCGATTGCCGCGCTCGACGAGCTGTGGACGGTCGGCTCGTCCGGCGGCGACGCGATCTCGCTGATCGACACGATCGAGGACGAGTCGGCGCAGGGCCCGCAGGACGCGCTCTCCCAGACCGAGATGCGCGAAGCGATCGGCGAGGCGATCGCGCGCCTGCCCGAGCGCGAGAAGCTCGTCGTGACGCTCTACTACTACGAGGAGCTCACCCTCCGCGAGATCGGCGAGGTGCTCGGCGTGACCGAGTCGCGCGTCTCCCAGCTTCATACGAAGGCGATCCTCCGCCTCAAGGCTCGGCTCAGCGGAACCTCGGCTCGCGCCGGCTTCGAAGCCTAGCCCCGTTAGGATTCGGCTCGACAGCCGGACCCTGCCGAGGAGGAATCGCTTCATGTCGATCGAGCCCGGGAAGATTCGCAACGTCGCCGTCGTCGGCCACCGCGGGACGGGAAAGACGTCTCTGGTCGAGGCGATGCTGTTTCAGTCCGGCGCGGCGAACAGGCTCGGGACGATCGAGGCCGGCACGACGGTCGGCGACTGGGACGACGACGAGCAGAAGCGGCGCATGTCCCTCCAGGCCGCCCTCTGCCACGTCGACTGGCACGAGCGGAAGATCAACTTGCTCGACACGCCCGGCGACGCGGGCTTCATCGGCGACGCGGTGGCGGCGTTGCGCGTGGTCGAAGGCGCGCTCTTCACCGTCAGCGCGGTGATGGGCGTCGAGGTGCAGACCACGCGGCTCTGGCAGCGAGCCGAGGAAGGAGGACTCGCGCGCGTCCTCTACGTGAACATGCTCGACCGCGAGCGGGCCGACTTCTTCCGCACGCTCGACGGGCTGCGCGCGCAGGTCTCGGAGCGCTGCGTCGCCGTGCACATCCCGATCGGCAGCGAGCACGAGGTCTCCGGAATCGTCGACCTCCTGCACATGTGCGCCTATCTGGATCCGAACGGCGAGCGCGAATCCGGCCCGAGCGAGATCCCGGCGGACATGTCCGCTCAGGTGGAGGAGTACCGGACGAAGCTCCTCGACGAGGTGGTGCAGGTCGACGAAGGGCTGATGGAGCGCTACCTCGAGGGCGAAGAGCTCGGCGTCGAGGAGGTCGCGCACGCGCTCAAGGACGCGGTCACCCGGGGCGAGGTGTTCCCGGTGGCCTGCGGCGTGGCGACGAAGAACCTCGGCACCTCGGCGCTGCTCGACCTGCTCGTCGAAGGCGTGCCCTCACCGGCCAAGAAGGGTGAGCCGATGGAGGTTCCGAACACGCAGACGGCCGCGTTCGTGTTCAAGACGATCGCCGACCCCTTCGCCGGCCGAATCAACGTCTTCCGCGTCCTGCACGGAACGATCAAGGGCGATTCGACTCTCGTGAACCCGCGCTCGCACGCGAAGGAGCGGGTCGGGGCGCTGCTGATGCTGCAGGGCAAGGAGCACTCGCCGTCGACCGAGTTCGCGACGGGCGACATCGGCGCCGTGGCCAAGCTGAAGGAGACCGCGACGGGCGACCTCCTGCTCGACCACGAGGAGCCGGTCGAGATCCCGACCATCGAGTTCCCGGAGCCGGTGATGAGCTTTGCCGTCACGCCGAAGGCCAAGGGAGACGAGGAGAAGGTCGCGACCTCGCTTCGGCGGCTGTCCGAGGAGGACCCGACCCTGCATCTCCGCCGCGATCCCCAGACCGGCGAGCAACTCCTCTCGGGCCTCTCGCAGATCCACGTCGAGGTCGCGGTGGAGCGGCTACGGAGCCGCTTCAACGTGGAGGTCGAGCTGCACCCGCCGCGCGTTCCGTACCTCGAGACGATCCGCAGCGAGGCGAAGGCGCAGGGCCGCTACAAGAAGCAGACCGGCGGGCGCGGCCAGTTCGGGGACTGCCACATCGTGCTCGAGCCGCTCGAGGGCCACACCGGGTACGAGTTCGTCGACAAGATCGTCGGCGGCTCGATCCCGCAGAGCTACCGCCCGGCGGTCGACAAGGGGATCCAGGAGGCTATGGCGCGTGGCGATCTCGCCGGCGCGCCGGTCCAGGGGGTGCGCGTGCGGCTCGTCGACGGCTCGTACCACACGGTCGACTCGTCCGAGATGGCGTTCAAGATCGCCGGCTCGATGGCATTCAAGGCCGCGTACGAGAAGGCCGATCCGGTGCTGCTCGAGCCGATCATGGAGGTCGAGGTCAGTGTCCCCGACGAGGCCGTCGGCGCCGTGAACGGCGACCTGAACTCGCGGCGCGGGCGCCTGATGGGGATGGAGCCCCGCGGCGGGATGACCTCGATCAAGGCCGAGGTGCCGATGGCCGAGATCCTCACCTATTCGCAGTCGCTCACATCGCTCACGGGCGGGCGCGGCGACTACCACATGACCTTCGCCCGCTACGAGGAGGTCCCCTCGCACATCGCGCAGAAGCTGATCGAGCAGACGAAGCGCGAGCGCGAAGAGGCCAAGGTCTGACGGCCGTTCTGCTGTTCCCCTAGAACAGGGTCGACTGGTCAGTTCAGACGAGACGGACGGGCAGGCAAGCCCGCCCGTCCTGACGTCGGCACGGCAAGCGGCGCCTTGGACCCGGGCCTCTCGGCTCACAGGGTTTACGCCGTCGGAGTCATCTCCGGCGGGCCTTCCTTGAGGCGCCGGATCAGGTCGGCGACGTCGGCGAGCTCCTGCTCGAGATCCTTCTGGTACTCCTCGAGCTGAGGAAGAAAGTTCTCGCGGTTGAAGCGGCCGAAGCGGCGGCCGAAGCCGCGCCCGTGTCTATGTCCGTGGTGCATCGTTCACCTCCTCTCCTCCGTCATATCGCGCGAGAAACGCGCTGATCAGGGTCTGGTTGTCTCGGAGCGCCTCGGCCCAGACGTCGAGCAGGCGGCGCCCGTCGTCGGTGAGCTCGTAGGTGCGCTTTGCGGGGCCCGGCAGCTCGGCCTCCCACTCGGAGCGGACGAATCCCTCGTCCTCGAGCCCCCGGAGGACGCGGTAGAGGTTGCCCATGTCGATCCGCTCGCCGCCGACGAGCTCGGGCAGCTGCTCGAGCAGCTCGTACCCGTGCGCGGGGCGCTCGCGGAGCAGCAGGAGGAGTGCGGGCTCGCCGAACCGCTCTACACGCGCGCGGACGCGCCAGTCGCCCGCGTGCGTCTGCCAGCGCGAGCGCACGCGCGGGCCATGCTGTCCGCGGTGCCTCAATCCGTCCCTACATGTAAAACACACATGTACTGTGACTGTAGCAAGCGAAGGGACGCCTGCGCTCCGCTAGGGTCCGGACGATGCGCGTGACCAAAGTCGCCCTGAGCCGGACCTGCGCGATCTGCGAGCGCAGCCTGCTCATGGGCGAACGCACGACCCGCTTCGCGCCCGACGGCGACGAGTTCGTCGAGGTCTGCCCGCTCTGCCAGGAGACGGCGATGGAGCACGGCTGGGTGAAGGAGGGGAGCCCGACCTCGCTCACGGTCCCATACGAGCGCCGTCGGCGTGGCCTCAGCCTCGGGGCGATCTTCCAGCGTCCGACGCAGCCCGAGCCGATCGCGCCCGAGCCGATCCTCCGCCGCCTCTCGGAGTCCGAGCTGCAGACGGTCGAGGCCGCCGACCTCTTCAACGCGAGCGCCTACCGGCGAACGATCGGCGGGATCGCCAAGAGCCTCGGCGATCCCAAGGCGAGCATCGTCCCGCTCTCAGGCGTCAATGCGGAGCTCGTGATCACGATCGCCTGGGACATCTCCTGGTACCAGTACCGAATCAGCCCCGACTCGGCGCAGCCGGTCAAACTGGCTGAGCGCGGGCACGAAGTCGCGCAGCTCGACGGCGCGTACAAGAGCTGGAACGCGCGCATCGAACAGGACGGCCGCATCGTCCCGCAGATCGCTCGGCTCTAGCGTCCGCCGCGCGCCACCCTAGAATCCGAGCACAGTGATCTATTGCGTCATTCCGCGCGAGCTCGCCGACCAGCTGTACGACAAGATGGTCGAGTACTACAAGGACAATCCGAACGTGACGGTGATCCTCGACCGGCGTGAGGGCAACGACCGCCGCTCCGGGCGCGAGTACGGCGGCAAGCGCGAGATCCGCGACCGGCGCCGGTCGCATCCGGGAACCTTCCCGAACACCGATCCGCCGGACGTCGCCTAGGCGTCACTAGACTCCGCGCCGTGGCTCTCGTAGGCGCGAAGACGTTCAAGAACTTCGTCGGCGGCGAGTGGACCGATGCCGCGACGGGGGAGACGTTCGAGTCGTCGAGTCCGGCGACCGGGGAGGCGCTGGGCATCTTCCCGAAGTCCGGCCCCGAGGACGTCGACCGCGCCGTGGCCGCCGCGAAAGCCGCGTACGAGGACTGGCGTCTCGTCCCGGCGCCCGAGCGCGCGAACGTGCTCTACCGGTTCGCAGCGCTGCTCGCCGACGAGAAGGCCGACCTGACCGACCTGATGACGCGCGAGATGGGCAAGGTGAAGGCGGAGGCCGGCGGCGACGTGCAGGAAGCGATCGACATGGCCCTGTACATGGCCGGCGAGGGCAGGCGGATGTTCGGCCACACGACGCCGTCGGAGCTCAAGGACAAGTTCATGATGAGCGTGCGGATGCCGATCGGCGTCGTCGGCGCGATCACGCCGTGGAACTTTCCGATCGCGATCCCGGCCTGGAAGCTGACCCCCGCGCTCGTCTGCGGGAACACCGTCGTCTTCAAGCCCGCGGAGGACACACCGCTGCTGGCCGAGCGCTTCGTCGAGCTGCTCTCCGAGGCGGGCCTTCCCCCCGGCGTGCTCAACGTCGTCTTCGGCTTCGGCGAGACCGCCGGTCAGCGGCTCGTGGAGCATCCGGACGTCCCGGTGATCACGTTCACCGGCTCGCGGGAGACCGGTGTCGCTGTCACGAAAGCGGCCGCCGACCACCTCAAGCACGTCCACCTCGAGCTCGGCGGCAAGAACGCGATCATCGTCATGGACGACGCCGACCTGGACCTGGCGGTCGAGGGCATCGTCTGGTCCGCCTTCGGCACCTCCGGCCAGCGCTGCACCGCCGCGAG
>JAWVDL010000069.1:0-6763 GCA_033857355.1 Gaiellaceae bacterium
TTCACCGAACCTCGTGTCGCGACGCGGAATCCCAGCTGGGCCTCGGTTACGGGCCAGCCCGAAACGATCAAGGTACGTCGCCGGCACGTCCGCGCTTCACACGGCGTCGCCCGCGCCGGTCGCCGCGTAACGAACCGTGCGGCCGCAGTCGGTCGCGAACGTCCGGCGACGGCGACCCGAAGCGATCTGCTCACTGGTCGTCGCCGGCTCGTGAAGCGGCTCGCGTCGGTCGCGGCTCGGCGTTCCGAGGCGGAGGCCTGGCCACGTCGACGCGCCGCTCGTGTGTCGCGACTGCCCGGACACGGCCTCTTCCTGCTCGTTCTCGTTCTCCCGCTGGCGCTGTTCGCGGCGCTCCGCCGTCGGCGTCCGGCGGCCGGCCCCGATTTGCGGACGGCTCCGAAGCCCCTGCCTATCATTGACGGCAATGCGCTTCTACGTGACGACGCCGATCTACTACGTGAACTCGACCCCGCACATCGGTCATGCGTACACGACGATTGCGGCCGACATCCTCGCGCGCCATCACCGACAGCGCGGCGCCGAGACGTTCTTCCTGACCGGCGTCGACGAGCACGCGTCGAAGGTCTATCGCATCGCGCAGGAGCAGGGAATCGACCCGCACGAGTACGTCGATCGGATCGCAGTCGCCTGGAAAGAGCTTCCTGAGCGGCTCAATGCGCGCCCCGACTTTTTCATCCGGACGAGCGACGAGGGCCACAAGCGCTTCGTGCGCGAGTTCGTCCAGCGCATCTACGACAACGGAGACGTCTACGAGGATGTTTACGCCGGCTACTACTGCATCAGTTGCGAGGCGTTCTACGCCGAGGACGAGCTACTCGAAGGAGGCCTCTGCCCGATCCACGAGCGCCCGACCGAGTGGATCGAGGAGAAGAACTACTTCTTCCGCCTTTCGGCGTACCAGGACAAGCTGCTCCAGCTCTACGACGAACGGCCCGAGTTCGTCCTGCCTGGATTCCGCTACAACGAGGCGCGGCGCTTCATCGAAGGGGGCCTGCGCGATTTCAGCATCAGCCGGGCGGGCCAGCCCTGGGGCATTCCGCTGCCCTGGGACGAGAGCCAGGTCGCCTACGTCTGGGTCGACGCTCTTCCGAACTACCTCAGCGCACTGACGTACGCCCGGGAAGGCGAGAACCTCATTCCGGAGTTCTGGCCCGAGGTCCGACATCTGTTGGCGAAGGACATCCTCCGGTTTCACTGCGTGTATTGGCCCGCGCTGCTGCTGTCCGCCGGCTACGAGGTGCCCAAGCAGATCTTCGTGCACGGTTACCTGTTGCTCGACGAGAAGAAGATCTCCAAGACCGCCGGGAACGTGATCGACCCGCTCGATCTCGTCGACGTCTACGGCCCCGATCCGGTGCGGTTCTGGTGCGCACGCGCAATCTCTTTCGGCCAGGACGGCACGACCTCACTCGAGTCTGTTCATGAGCGCTACGAGCGCGAGCTCGCGAACGACCTGGGCAACCTCGTCTCGCGGACGACGGCCATGATCGCGCGCTACCGGGAGGGACGGTTGACTGCTGCTGGAAAGGATCCGCCAGCAGATCTCGACGCGCTACGAACAGACGTGTCCGAACGGCTGGACCGGTTCGACATCACGGGCGCCCTCGAGGCGATCTGGCACGTCGTCCGCCGCCTCAACCAGTACGTCGAGGAGAGCGCGCCCTGGCAGCTCGCCAAGGACGAGGCCCGCGCCGCCGAGCTCGACACCGTGCTTGCGAATCTGGCCGACGGCCTCGTCGCGGTCGCGGTCGCCCTCGCGTCGTACCTGCCCGACACCGCGCCGAGGATCCTCGAGGCGCTCAAGCAGCCTGCTGACCTGTCGTGGGGCAGAGTCGGCCCGGGAGCCGCCGAGGCAACCGAGGGCATCGAGCCGGCACAGCCACTCTTCCCGCGCATCGAGCTGCCGACAGCCGCCGCGTGATCGACACGCACGCGCATCTCGACGCGTGCGCCGATCCCCCGGCAATCTTGCTCTCGCGGGCCCGCGAAGCCGGAGTGGACCGGGTGATGACCGTCGGCACGACCATCGAGTCGTGTCGAGCGGCGCTCGAGGCCGCAGACGGGAACGAAGGGGTCTATGCGACGCTCGGCCTGCATCCCCACGAGGCCGGCGGCGGTGAGGCGGGCCGGCTGGAAGAGCTCCGCGGCCTGCTCGGGCACGAACGGGCCGTCGCGGTCGGCGAGACCGGGCTGGACTTCTTCCGCGACTATGCGCCCCGCGACGCACAGCTCCGGCTGTTCGAACAACAGCTCGAGCTCGCATCCGAGCTCGGCAAGCCGGTCGTCATTCACGCGCGCGACGCGGATGACGAGGTCGCGACCGCGCTTGCCCGATTCGAAGGGACCGTCGTCCTGCACTGCTTCTCGTCGCCGCAGCTGCTTCCGGTCGCGCTCGAGCGCCGCTACTACGTCTCGTTCGCGGGGAACGTGACCTTCCCGAAAGCCGAGGAGCTCCGTGCCGCAGCTGCCGAGATATCGGCCGACCGCCTGCTCGCCGAGACCGATTCCCCTTATCTCGCGCCCGAGCCGCGGCGCGGCCGGCCGAACGAGCCGGCGAACGTCGTCCACACGGTTGCCGTGCTCGCAGCCGCGCGGGGAGACGACGCCGGGGAGCTCGCCGAGCAGATCGACCGCAACGCCGACGCGGCCTTCTCCCTGCGGTGAGCGTGCACGCGAAGAAGCAGCTCGGCCAACACTTCCTCGTCGACGACAACATCCTCGGCGTGATCGGACGCCTCGCCGCTCTCGAGCCGACCGACGTGGTCCTCGAGATCGGCCCAGGCCTCGGGGTGCTCACCCGTTACCTCGCGGATCGCGCCTCGCACGTGCACGCGGTCGAACTCGACCGCTCGCTCGCGCCGCAACTCGCCGATCTGGCCGCGCGCGGGAACGTCGACCTCCACTTCGGCGACGCGCTCGCGCTCGACCTCCGCGCGCTCGATCCGGCGCCACGGAAGCTCGTCGCGAATCTGCCCTACAACGTCGCGACTCCCATCGTCGTCGAGAGCCTCGACGGACTCCCGACCGTCCAGCGTTGGTGCGTGATGGTCCAGCGCGAGGTGGCCGACCGGTTCTTCGCCTCGCCGTCGACCAAGGCCTATGGGGCGGTGTCGGTCCTGCTGCAGCTCGTCACCGAGCGCGTCGGCTTCCATCCGGTCTCCCGCAACGTCTTTCGCCCGCGCCCGAATGTCGACTCCGCCCTGGTCGCCTTCGCACGCCGCGAGCTCCCGCCCGACTACCCGCGCGTGAAGGAGGTCGTCGAGGCCGCCTTCGCTCACCGCCGCAAGACGTTGCCCAACTCGCTCGAGCTCGCGGGTCTCACCGACCGCGAACGGGCCGGAACCGCGTTGGAGACGATCGGCCGCGACCCGGGAATCCGCGCCGAGGCACTCCCGCCGCAGGCGTTCGTGGCCCTCGCTCACGCCCTGACGTGAGCTCCGCATCCGCGCGGGCCAAGCTCAACCTCACCCTCCTCGTAGGCCCGCGGCGACCCGATGGCAAGCACGAGGTTGCAACCGTCCTGCAACGACTGGCCCTCGCCGACAGGATCGACCTGGAGCCGGCCGGCGCACTCGACGTCGACGGGTTCGCCGAGGACACCATCGTCCGCCGAGCCCTCGAGGCGCTCGGGGAGCGCGCCGGTGTCCCGCCGCACTGGCACGCCCGAATCACGAAGGAGATCCCGGTCGCCGCGGGGCTCGGCGGCGGCAGCTCGGACGCAGCGACCGCGCTGCGACTCGCGAATGCCACCCTCGAGGGACCGCTCCCGGCCGGCGAGCTCGCGCGGCTCGCCGCGGCGATCGGCGCCGACGTCCCGTTCTTCCTCGCCGACGGCCCCCAGCTCGGCTCGGGGGACGGCTCGACGCTCGAACCGGTCGCGCTGGCGCAGGAGTACGTCGTGCTGCTCGTGCTGCCCGGAGCGGAACGCAAGTCCTCGACCCGGGCGGTGTACGAGGATTTCGACCGCCGTGACGGCGCGCGCGGATTCGCGGAGCGCCGAGCCCGGCTCGTCGCCGCGCTGTCGCCGCCCGACCTCCGCGCACTCCCTGCGAACGACCTCGTCTCCTCGCCCGTCGCCGACGAGATGCGCGCGCTGGGGGCCTTCCGCGCCGACGTCACCGGCGCCGGGCCGATCGTTTACGGACTGTTCCCGAACCGAGACGCCGCGGGCGCTGCGGAGGCCCAGATCAGGAGCCGCGGCCGGACCTGGATCACGACACCGGAGTGGTAGCGTTGAACCATGGTCGAGTGGGGGCAGCCGCACATGATCGAACAGGGCACGACGCGGCTCGGGCGCTGGCTTCGGGAGCGCCGACTTCGCATCGCAGCGTGGATCGCGCTCGTCGAGGCGATCCTGCTCGTCGTGCACGTCATCCCCAAGCTGAGCGCCCTGCTCGCAGCCGCCGCGCTCTTCCTCTTCTACGTCTTCGTCGGGCGCACGATGCGTGTGGACGCCGTCCGGCACGCGAGCTGGATCGCCGCCACGTCGCAGGTTCTGGTCGCGCTCGTCCCGGTGCTGCTGATCGTCGTCGGGACGCTGGCGCTGATCCTCGTCGGCATCCTCGCGGTCGTGGCGCTCGCCGTCCTCTTCACCGACCGCCGCTGACCCCTTAGACTTAGAGGGTGAGACAGCGCAGCGGAGGCCTGCCGGGCCGGGCTCGCGCGGAGTCCAATCTAGTGGGGCGTAGCCAAGTGGTAAGGCAGCGGGTTTTGGTCCCGCGATCCCAGGTTCGAATCCTGGCGCCCCAGCCATGTCGAGAGGCGGGATGACCACGAACGTCGCAGCCGTGGTGATGGCCGCGGGGCTGGGGACGCGGATGCATTCCGAGCTCCCGAAGCACCTGCACCCGCTGCTCGGTCGACGGATGGTGGACTGGGTGGTCGAGTCTGCTCGGGCCGTCGAGGCCGATCCCGTGGTCGTCGTGGTCTCCGCGGACCGGGCTGATGCTTTCGAGGGCCTCACCACCGCCGTCCAGCAGGAGCCGCGCGGCACCGGCGACGCGGTCGCGGCTGCGCGTCCGGCGCTGGCCGACTTCAGCGGGGACGTCCTGGTGCTCTCCGGAGACACGCCGTTGCTCACCGAGGACGTGCTCCGCGGGCTGACCGAGGCGCACCGCCGCGAGCGCGCGCAGGTCACCGTGCTCTCCTTCGAGCCCACCGACGACTTTCCGTACGGCCGGCTCGTGCGAACAGCCGACGGATCGCTCGAGCGGATCGTCGAAGAACGCGACGCGACGCCGGACCAGCTCGCGATCACGGAGCTGAACAGCTCGATCTACGTGTTCGAGTCCGCCGCGCTGTGGGCCGCGCTCGGCAAGCTCGACACGTCGAACGCGCAGGGCGAGCTCCAGCTCACGGACACGATCCGGCACATCATCGCCGCCGGCGGCCGCGCAGCCGTGTATCGCTCCCCTGACCCGCAGGCCCCGATCGGCGTCAACACCCGCGCCGACCTCGCCGCCGCCGGCGCAGTGCTGCGCGACCGCGTCAACCGCGCCCACATGCTGGCCGGCACGACGATCGTCGACCCGACGACGACCTGGATCGAGCCCGACGTCGAGCTCGCCCCCGACTCCACCATCCACCCGTTCACGCAGCTGCGCGGGAAGACGCGGGTCGGGACCGGGGCGGAGGTCGGCCCGCACGCCGTCGCCGTCGACGCCGAGATCGGCCCGCGCGTCCTGATCGGGCCGTTTGCCTACCTGCGTCCCGGCAGCGTCGTCGGGGAAGGCGCCAAGATCGGCACGTTCGTCGAGTTGAAGAACACCCGCGTCGGCGAGCGTACGAAGGTGCCGCACCTGTCCTATCTCGGCGACGCGGACATCGGCGAGGATACGAACGTCGCCGCGTCGAACGTCACCGTGAACTTCCCCCATCAGCCCGGCAGGGAGAAGGGCCGCACGAAGATCGGCCGCAACGTCAGGACCGGAGTCGACAATTCGTTCGTTGCCCCGGTCGAGATCGGAGACGATGCTTGGATTGCAGCGGGAACGGTCATCACGGAGGATGTCCCTCCCGGCTCCCTGGCAGGATTCCCGCCCCGACAGGTGACCAAGGAAGGCTATGTCTACGACGAGCGCGACGACGACGACTGAGCTCACGCTCCCGGGCCTGGAGGTGAGCGACTCGACGAGCTCGCAGCCGGCCCCCGGGCACTGGATCGAGCGCGGCCCATCGAAGCGGCTGATGGTCTTCTCGGGCCGGTCGCACCCCCAGCTCGCCGGCCAGATCGCAGAGCACCTCGGCGTCGAGCTCGGCGAGATCGAGCTCGAGACGTTCGCCAACGGGGAGACCTACTGCCGCTACAACGAGTCGATCCGCGGCGCGGACGTCTTCCTCGTGCAGACCGGCTGCCGCCCGATCGACGAGAACCTGATGGAGCTCCTGTTCATGATCCAGGCCGCGAAGCTCGCGTCGGCGAAGCGAATCACCGCGGTCATGCCGCTCTTCCCGTACGCGAGACAGGACCGCAAGGCGAAGCCACGCGAGCCGATCTCCGCGCGCCTCGTGGCGGACATGCTCCAGCTCGCCGGCGCCGACCGGCTGCTGACGATGGATCTCCACGCGGGCCAGATCCAGGGCTTCTTCACGATCCCCGTCGACCACATGACCGCACAGCAGCTCTTCGCGCGCCACTTCCGCGACCTCGGGCTCACCGGCCAAGGCGTCGTGTCGGTCTCGCCCGACGCCGGTCGCGCCAAGATGGCCGTCCGCTTCGCGGAGATGATCGAGGCCGACTTCG
>JAWVDL010000070.1:0-6138 GCA_033857355.1 Gaiellaceae bacterium
TGTTGAAGTACGCGGGGACCGTGATGACCGCGTCCTCGACCGACTCGCCGAGATACGCCTCGGCGTCGGTCTTCAGCTTCTGGAGGATCATCGCGCTGATCTCCGGCGGCGAGTACTCCTTGCCGTCGGCGTTCACGCGGGCGTCGCCGTTCTCGCCCTTGACGACCTCGTACGGGACGATCGTCATCTCTTCCGAGACCTCGTCCCACTTCCGGCCCATGAACCGCTTGATCGAGAAGATCGTGCTCTGCGGGTTCGTGACCTGCTGGCGCTTTGCGGGCGCCCCGACGAGCCGCTGACCGTCCTTCGTGAACGCGACGACGGACGGGGTTGTTCGCCCGCCTTCGGCGTTCGGGATCACGGTCGGCTCGCCGCCCTCGAGGACTGCCATTGCAGAGTTGGTCGTCCCGAGGTCGATGCCAATGGTCTTTGCCATGTGCTTGTTCTCCTTCGTTGTCTCTACTGTGAGAAAATCTTAGTCGGACTGTAGCAGATTTGAGCCGCCACCGCAGGAGGCGTATCGTCCAGTGGTGGCCGAGGAACCGCTCGTCGCGAGGGAGGATCTGCAGGCGTCGATCGAGGCGCGACGCGAGCTGGGGCGGGACCACGAGCCCGAGCTCGTCGAGTCGTTCGTCGCGCGGATCGAGGAGCGGCTGGCGAAACGTCCTTCCGGTCACCTGCCGGCCCGGCGCGAAGGGCGCGAAGGCAGCTTCGTGCTCGCGCTCCTGTCGGTCGGCGCAGGGATCCCACTGACGGCGATCGCGCTCAACTTGAGCGGGCTCGCCGCGTTGCTCGTCGTCTGGATCGGAATCGTGCTCGTCAACCTCGGGTATCAGCGCAGCTAGTCGCAGCTAGATTCCCGCCGGTGGCCGACCCGCGGATCGACGAGTACGCGCGCCTGCTCGTCGAGTACTCGATCGACGTGCAGCCGGGTTGGCAGGTCGCGATCCACGCGGGCGCGAGCTCGCGGCCCCTGGTCGAGGCGATCGTCCGCCGCGTCGCCGCGCGCGGGGCCTACCCGCTCCTCCGGCTCACGTTCTCCGGACGCGGGTTCTACGACCAGGCGTGGCTCGAGTCGGCGCCCGACGACGTGCTCGGCCGGTCGGCGCCGATCTGGGTGCACGAGGCGGAACAGCTCGACGCGCTGATCTCGGTCGACTCGCCGGAGAACACGAGCGAGCCCCGCGCCGTGCCAGAGGAGCGGATGGCGATGTACCGGGAGTCGGTCATGCCGCTCGTCCAGCGGACGAGGACGAACGAGATCCCCTGGGTGATCTGCCAGTGGCCGACCCCCGCGCTCGCGCAGGACGCCGGCATGGGAACCGAAGCCTTCGCCGAGTTCCTCTACGGCTCCGTGCTGCTCGACTGGGAGGCCGAGTCGCAAAAGATGCAGCGGATCAAGGCGCGGTTCGACCGGGCAAGCGAGGTCCGGATCGTCGCCGAGGGGACGGATCTCAAGCTCGGGATCGAGGGACGCGAGGGCTTGATCGACGACGGCCACCTGAACATGCCCGGCGGCGAGGTCTACTTCGGACCGGTCGAGGACGCAACCGAGGGAGCGATCTCCTACTCGGAGTTTCCGGCCAACTACCTCGGACGCGAGGTCACGGGCGCGCGGCTCCTCTTCTCGGGTGGCCGCGTCGTGGAGGCGAGCGCCGAGAGCGGCGAGGACTTCCTGCACGCGACACTCGACGCCGACGCGGGCGCGCGGGTGCTCGGCGAACTGGGAATCGGCTGCAATCCGGGGATCGAGCGCTACATGAAGAACACGCTCTTCGACGAGAAGATCGCGGGCACCGTCCACCTTGCGCTCGGCAACAGCTACACGAATTCGGGCGGCACGAACGAGAGCGCGGTGCACTGGGACATGGTCAAGGACCTGCGCTCGGGCGGCGAGCTCCACCTCGACGGCGACGTCGTGCAGAAGGACGGCCGGTGGCTCTTCTGAAAGCGGCAGCGCCGTTCGCGATCGCACTCGCGGTCGTCGGCGGCGCGAGCGCGGCGACGATCCACGGCGGGGCGCGCAGCGACCGCCTCGTCGGCACGCCGCGGGCGGATGCGATCCACGGCGGCGCCGGCAACGACGTCCTGCTCGGACGCGGCGGCAACGACCTGCTCGACGGAGGGCGGGGCCTCGACCGGATCGTCTGCGGCGCGGGCCGCGACGCCGCGATCGCCGATCCGGGCGAGTCGGTCTCGCGGGACTGCGAGTTCGTGACGCGCCGCATCTCGCGCGACCCGTTCGCCGACTCGGCTGTGCACGCCACGGAAGTGGAGCCGGACAGCTTCTCCGTCGGGTCGAAGGTGGTCGCGACCTTCCAGGTCGGGCGCTACCCGGACGGCGGCGCGTCGGCGATCGGCTTTGCCACCTCTTCCGATGCGGGCCGCACCTGGCGCTCCGGCACGCTTCCCGGCCTCACGCGCGCGACGCGCCCCGCGGGCGCCTATCCGCGCGGCAGCGATCCTGTTGTCGCGTACGACGCGAAGCACGGCGTCTGGCTCGTCTCCTCGCTGGCCATCGCGACGCCCGACTTCGCGCTCGCGATCAGCCGGTCCACTGACGGGATCTCGTGGGAGGCTCCGGTCTTCGCATTTCACGCTCCGCCGACCTTCGGGGACGACCTCGGCCTCGACAAGGAGTGGATCGTCTGCGACAACGGGCCGGCGAGCCCGTTCCGCGGGCGCTGCTACGTCACGTACACCGATTTCCAGTTCGGAGTCCTGTCCACCCGGCATTCGGACGACGGCGGCCTGACCTGGTCGGCGCCTGCATCCTTCAACGCCGGCTTCACCGACGCGGGGCCGCAGCCGCTCGTACGGCCGAACGGCGAGCTCGTCATCGCGTTCCGGAACCTCGAGTCCATGTACGTGCTCCGCTCGGCGAACGGCGGCGCGTCCTTCGGCTTGCCCGAGCAGATCGCGCTCGCGCCGGCCGCGAACACGCCCAACACGCGCGCGCCGTCGCTTCCGAGCGCCGAGATCGCCGCAGACGGGACGGTCTACGTCGCGTGGAACGGATGCACCTTCCGCCCGGGCTGCACGGCGAACGACATCGTGGTCGCCCACTCGCTGCCGGCCGGCGGCTGGGCTCTCGCGCGCGTCCCGATCCACGGCGTCAGCTCAGGGTTCAGCGAGTTCACGCCGGGGATCGCGGTAGACGCGGCGAGCTCCGGAGCCGGAACGCGGATCGCGCTCACCTACTACTCCCTGCGTCCGTGCAGCGACGTCTGCAAAATCGACGCCGGCGCGATCTCCTCGAGCGACGGCGGCCGGACGTGGTCGGCGCCGCAACGGCTGAACACACTGTCGTTCCCGCAGGAGTGGCTGCCGTCCGCGGGCGGCTTCTTCCTCGGGGACTACATCTCGACCTCGTTCGCCGGTGGCCGTGCCGTCGGCGTGCTCGCGCTCGCGGAGCCTCCCGTCGGCAGGCGGCTCGACGAGGCGATCTACGCTACGACGTTCGCCGTCCGCTGACCAGCCTGACAAGCACCCTACGGGTTTTGGTCACGCCGTCGATGCGGCTGCGCTAGCTGACGCCAACGCCGCGTCACCTACTCAACAGCCGCCGCAGCACGGCCGCAGCCGCGGGCTCCGCGAGCGCGATTCCGGCGAGGATGACGGCGCAGCCCGTCCAGCCGAGCGTCCCGAGCCGGTCGCCCGCGAGCGCGAAGCCGAAGATTCCCGCCCAAACCGGCTCCATCGAGAACGCGAGCGCGGTCTGGGTCGCGCTCGCGCGCCGCTGCGCCCACGTCTGGACGAGGAACGCGAGCGCGCTGGCGAAGATCCCGGTGACGAGGAGCGCGGCCCACACCGTGGCGCCCCGCGGCACCTCGAAGTCGCCGAGCACGGCAGCGACGAGCGCGAAGGCCGCGAACGCCGTGAGCATCTCGAGAAACGTGAGCGCGAAGGCGTCGTAACGGGGCGCGTAGCGCTCCATGAGGACGATCTGGAGCGAGTAGACCGCCGCGGCCGCGAGCACGAGCAGGTCGCCCGCGACGGAGCCGGAGTGGATGCCCGAGAGCAGCGCGAGACCGAGAGTCGCGAGCGCCACTCCCGACCAGGCGGCGAGGCCGATTCGCTGGCGGAAGAGCACGAGCACGATCAGCGGCGTCAGCACGACGTACATCCCGGTGATGAAGCCGGTGCTCGAGACGGTCGTGCGCGCGAGCCCGGCCGTCTGGAGCGCGTAGCCCGCCGCCAGCAGGAGGCCGAGGACGACTCCCGCGCCGACGCCGCGCCGGTCGAGCCGCCGCAGCCGCGCCGCCGCCGGCCCGGCGAGCGTGATGCTCGCGATCGCGAAGCGCACCGCAAGGAAGGCAAAGAGCGGATAGAGCGCGACCGCGTCCTTGACCTGGACGAACGTGACGCCCCAGACCGCGGTGACCGCGATCAGCGCGAGCAGCGCTCTCATGGAGCCGCGGCGCGCAGCCAGCGGCGCCGGATCAGGGACGAGAAGGGACCGACGACCCGCCAGTAGTGGCTGAACGCACGGCGCGCTGCGTCGTCCGTCGCCGTGACGCGCGTCTCGGTGGAGAGGAGCGTGCCGCCCGGCGCCGACTCGGCGCGGAAGTCCGCAACGATCCGGACGGTTCCCGGGCGCTCCTCGGCAAACGGGCGGAGCCGTTCGGTGAGCCGCCAGGGCCGCCCGGAGCCGCCCACGACGAGCTCCGTCGGTGTGCGCGCGAGGACCTCGAAGCCGTGACCCGCGAAGAACGCGTCCAGGGAAGGCGCAGCGCGCAGGCCGCGGAGCCGTAACAGGGCACGAATGAGCCGATCGGACGGCGAGGAGATCAGCGCGGCGAAAGCGGCCTCGGGATCGCCGGGAACCTGCCGCTCGTGGCGCGACGAGACGTCGCTTTCCGGCAGCCAGTCCGCGACGCCCGCCACGAAGCGACTCTACAAATGCGAACGGCGCCCGCAGGCGCCGCTCGCACTCATTCTCTCACAGTCTCAATCGAGCTTGTCCTTGGCGCGGTCGAGAGCGTCCCCGGCCGTGTCCTTCGCATCGCCGGCCGTGTCCTTCGCCTCGCCCCACGTGCCCTGGGCCTTGCCCTCGAGCTCGCGGTCCTCGTCACCGGTCAGCTTGCCTTCGACTTCCTTGGCCTTGCCTTCGACTTCGTCCCGATCAGCCATCTCGGCCTCCTTGGAAGACGGCGAAGGCGCCACAGCGGGCGCCTTCGCGATGAAACCGTCGGGCAGAGCGACTACCAGTCGCTGCCGCCTCCGCCTCCGCCGCCGCCGCCACCGGACTCGCCGCCGCCCGTGCCGCCGCCGCCGCTCTCGCCGCCGCCGCCGCCAGACTCGCCGCCGCCCGTGCCGCCGCCGAGGTCGTCGTCAGTGCCGCCTCCGCCTCCGCCGCCGGACTCTTCGCCACCCATGCCTGACTCGAAGACGATCCAATTCTTGCTGGTCATGCCCTACCTCCATTGTCGGGGGTACTGCGCGCACTGTTCCGCTCGGCAAAACATGTAAAACCTGCGCATGGAGCCGCTCCGCGACGGATGGGGTCGCGAGATCCGCAGCGTGCGGGTCTCCGTCACCGACAAATGCAACTTCCGCTGCACGTACTGCATGCCCGCGGAAGGGCTCGAATGGCTCGGCCGCGCCGAGATCCTGAGCTTCGAGGAGATCGCGCGACTGGTGCGCGTGCTCGCGTCGCTCGGCGTCGACGAGGTGCGCCTCACCGGAGGCGAGCCGCTCGTTCGCCGCGACCTGCCGGCGCTCGTCGAGATGCTCGCCGAGATCCCCGGCGTACGCGATCTCTCGCTGACGACGAACGGCGTCCTGCTGGACCGGCTGGCCGGCCCGCTCGTCGCCGCCGGGCTCAAGCGAATCAACGTCTCGCTCGACTCGCTCTCGCACGTGCGGTTCGCCGAGCTGACGCGAAGGGACGCGCTCGACAGCGTCCTGCGCGGACTCGAGGAGGCCGAGCGCTACCCTGAGCTGCGACCGATCAAGGTCAACTGCGTCGCGATCAAGGGCTTCACCGAGGAGGAGATCCCCGCCCTCGCCGAGCTGGCTCGCCGAAAGCCGTACGTCGTCCGCTTCATCGAGTTCATGCCGCTCGATGCCGATGAGATCTGGCGTGAGGACCAGGTGCTGACCGGAGGAGAGATCCGCGCGCTGATCGAGGAGCGC
>JAWVDL010000071.1:0-7635 GCA_033857355.1 Gaiellaceae bacterium
TCGACGCGGGCGCCGACGCGGTGAAGGTCGGCGTCGGGCCGGGCTCGATCTGCACGACGCGGGTCGTCGCCGGCGTGGGCGTTCCGCAGATCACCGCGGTGTTCGACTGCGCGCGTGTCGCAGGCCCCCGCGGCGTGCCGGTGATCGCGGACGGCGGCATGCAGTTCTCGGGCGACATCGCCAAGGCGCTCGCAGCAGGCGCAGACGCCGTGATGCTCGGCTCGCCGCTTGCGGGCGTCGAGGAGAGTCCGGGCGACGTCGTCGTCCAGCAGGGACAGCGCTTCAAGGAGTACCGAGGCATGGGCTCGCTCGGCGCGATGAAGGCCCGCGGTTACTCGAAGGACCGGTACTTCCAGGGCGACGTCGAGGACGTCGACAAGCTCGTCCCCGAGGGCATCGAGGGCCGTGTCGCCTACAAGGGGCCGTTGGCCGGAATCCTGCACCAGCTCGTCGGCGGCGTCCGGCAGTCGATGGGCTACTGCGGCGCCGCGACGCTCGAGGACATGAAGGCCGCGCGCTTCGTGCGCATCACCGGCGCGGGCCTGCGCGAGAGTCATCCGCACGACATCACGATCACCAAGGAGTCGCCGAATTACCGCCCCAACTAGCGCGGAGATCATCCCGTTCCCGGCTCCCGAGCCGGAGGAGCGCCCGGTGCTCGTGCTCGACTTCGGCGGCCAGTACGCACAGCTGATCGCCCGGCGCGTACGCGACTGTCGCGTCTTCTCCGAGCTCGTCTCGCATGACGTCACGGCCGCTGAGGTTCGCGCCCGCAACCCGCACGCGCTGATCCTCTCCGGTGGGCCCGCCTCGGTCTTCGCGGAAGACGCCCCGCAGATGGATCCCGAGCTGCTGCAGCTCGGCATTCCCACGCTGGGGATCTGCTACGGGATGCAGCTCCAGGCGCAGCTGCTCGGCGGCCGCGTGGAGCGCACCGATGTCTCGGAGTTCGGCAAGACCGCGCTCGCGGCCAAGGAAGGCGCGCTCTTCGAAGGCCTGCCCGACGAGCAGACCGTCTGGATGAGCCACCGCAACTCGGTTACCGCGCCGCCCGAGGGCGCGACCGTGGTCGCCGGCTCGCCGTCGACTCCCATCGCAGCGTTCGAGGCGCCCGAGACGCGACAGTACGGCGTGCAGTTCCACCCCGAGGTCGTGCACACGCCGTACGGCAACGACCTGCTGAAGAACTTCCTCTACAACGTGGCCGGCGCGCCGCCCGCATGGACTCCCGCCGCCGTGATCGAGGAGCAGGTCGAGCGCATCCGCGCGGAGGTCGGGAGCGATCGCGTGCTCTGCGCCCTCTCGGGCGGCGTCGACTCGGCGGTCGCGGCGCTGCTCGTGCACAAGGCGGTCGGCGACCAGCTCACGTGCGTGTTCGTCGACCACGGATTCATGCGGAAGGACGAGGCCGCCCAGGTCGTCGAGACGTTCGACGGGCACTTCCACGTCCCGCTCATCCACGTGCAGGCGCAGGAGCGCTTCCTCGCGCGGCTCGAGGGCGTGAGTGACCCGGAGGAGAAGCGCAAGCGAATCGGCGAGGAGTTCATCCGCGTGTTCGAGGGCGAGGCCGCGAACCTGGGCGACATCAAGTGGCTCGTCCAGGGGACGCTCTACTCGGACGTGATCGAGTCGGGCGGCGACGTCGGGGTCGCCGCGAAGATCAAGTCGCATCACAACGTCGGCGGGCTTCCCGAGGACATGACCATGAAGCTCGTCGAGCCCCTGCGGCTGCTGTTCAAGGACGAGGTGCGCCGCGTCGGCGAGGAGCTCGGGATGCCCGATCGCATGGTCTGGCGCCAGCCCTTCCCGGGCCCGGGTCTCGCGATTCGCATCATCGGCGAGGTCACGAACGAGCGGCTGGAGATCCTGCGCGAGGCCGACGCGGTGATCCAGGAGGAGATTCGTCGCGCCGGCCTCTACCGCGAGCTCTGGCAGTCGTTCGCCGTGCTCCCCGCGATCAGGTCGGTAGGCGTCCAGGGCGACGAGCGCACGTACGCGTACCCGATCGTGATCCGCGCGGTCACGAGCGAGGACGCGATGACGGCCGACTGGGCGCGCCTGCCCTACGATCTGCTGGAGACGATCTCGAGCCGCATCATCAACGAGATCCCGGGCGTGAACCGTGTCGCCCTCGACATCTCCTCGAAGCCGCCCTCGACGATCGAATGGGAGTAGCCGATGCCGTCCGACCAGTACCACGAACCGCCTGACGAGCTACCCGAGGAGACACGCACCTTCGCGCGCATCTGCACCTCGCTGATCGAGGAGGCCGAGGCGATCGGCTGGTACGCCCAGCGGCTCGCGCTCGAGAAGGACAAGGACGCCCGCGCGATCATGGAGAACGCGCAGCAGGAGGAGTTCAAGCATTTCGGCATGGATCTCGAGTTCCTGATCCGGCGCGAGCCGAAGTGGGGCGAAGTGCTGAAGCGAATCCTCTTCCGTGCAGGCGACATCGTCGAGCACGGCGAGCAGGCCGAAGAGGCCGTCGACTAGCGGACGTCGAAGCCGCGGAGGCCTTCGGGCTCCTCCTCGGTCACTTCGACGCGATCGACCTGCGCCCCGCGCGGGCCCTCGCGCGCGAAACAGACGAGGCGCTCGACTGACTCCGGCTCGCCCTCGAAGACCGCCTCGACCGCGCCGTCGGCCCGGTTCCGTACCCAGCCGGCGACGCCCTCGCTCGCGGCGAGCTTCCGCGTCGAGTTGCGGAAGAACACGCCCTGGACGTGTCCGTGCACGATGACTCGGCAGCGGATCATTGCGTCGTACGATTCCCAAAATGCAAGCGGAAGCCAAGCCCTACCCGGTTCGGCGGAACGCGCTGCTGCTGACGGCGGGGCTCGTGTGCCTGTCCGGCATGTTCCAGCTCGCGGTCGCGCTTTCGACCGTCACGCTCGTGGTCGTCACCGGAGTCGAGGGGATCCTGGGCCTCGCGCCGGCGATCTTCCTGGCCGCCGGTGCGCTCGCGGTCGCGCCGGCGGGGCGCGCGATGGACCGATTCGGGCGGATGCCGGTGATTCGCGCCGGGTACGCAGCGGGCGTCGCAGGCTCGTTGGTCACGGGCCTCGGGTGCTCCGTCAGGTCGGGCGTGGTGGTCGTGCTCGGCCTCGGGCTCGCGGGCGCGTCGGGAGCGATCGTGCTGTTGTCGCGTGTCGCTGCCGCGGAGATGTTCCCGCCAGAGCGCCGTGCCCGGGGCGTCTCGCTGGTGCTGTTCGGTGCGGTCTCCGGGGCGGTCTGGGGCCCGCTGATCTTCGGCCCGCTGTTCGCCGGCCGAGCACTGACGAGCGACGCCCTTGTCGTGCCGTGGCTCGCGAGCGGGCTGTTCATGGTGGCCGGACTCGCGATCTCGTTCGGCGTGCGGCCTGATCCCAAAACGATTGCCGCGACCCATCCGGGCGACGACCAGACCCAGGCTGCGGCGCCGCTCGGCGAGATCCTGCGCAGGCCCGGCGTCCCCACGGCGCTGATCGGAGCGGTTGCGAGCTTCGCAGTGATGGTCGGCGTGATGAACCTGTCCGGGTACGTCGCGGTCGGGCACCACCATCACCAGAGCGACGTCTTCACGATCATCAGCGCGCACATCGTCGGGATGTACGGCCTCGTGCTTGTCGTCGGTGACCTCGTCGAGCGGATCGGCCGGCGGCGCTCCATCGTCATCGGGCTCGCGATCATGGCGGGCTCGAACGCCGCGCTCGTCTGGGAGACCGGTCTCCTCGGGATGAGCGTGAGCCTCTTCGGGCTGGGCCTCGGCTGGAGCCTCGCGTACGTCGCCGCGACCACGGAGCTCGTCTCGCTCACGAGCCCGTCCGAGCGCGGACGTCTGATCGGCTTCACCGACCTCCTGTCCAGCTTCACCGGCGCGGGCCTGGCGCTGCTCGGCGGCGTGGTCTACAGCGCTGCGGGTGCGGGAACGCTTGCGGGCGCGGCGGCCGCTCTTGCGGTAGGGCCTGCCGTGTGGATCGCTCTCCGCACGGCCGGTCTCCGCGTGGCGGCGGCGAGCTGAAACCGCTACAATCCGCGGCCGGCGGGCGCCTAGTCCGCCCTTTCTACGTATGAAGACCTACAGCGCAAAACCTGGCGAGATCGCTCGCAACTGGTACCTCGTCGACGCCGACGGGCAGACGCTCGGCCGCCTCGCGACCCAGATCGCCGACACGCTGCGCGGCAAGGGCAAGCCGCAGTACACGCCGCACGTGGACACCGGCGACTTCGTGGTCGTCGTGAACGCCGAGAAGATCCACGTCACGGGGCAGAAGCTCGACCAGAAGATGGTCTACCGGCACTCCGGCTACCCCGGGGGGCTGAAGAGCCGCACGCTGCGCGAGCAGCTCGAGCGGCGGCCGACCGAGGTGCTGCGCAAGGCCGTGAAGGGAATGCTGCCCCGCAATCGGCTCGCACGCCAGCAGATCAACAAGCTGAAGATCTACGCCGGCCCGGAGCATCCCCATGAGTCACAGGCCCCGAAGCCTCTGCCTCTGGTGGGCCGCTGATGGCGACGATCGCGCAGTACCAGGGCACGGGCAAGCGCAAGACGTCGGTCGCCCGTGTGATCCTGCGGCCCGGCGACGGCGCCACGTGGTTCAACGGGCGCACGATCGAGGACTACTTCCCGCGTGCCACGCACCGCTCAATGGTGCTCGCGCCGTTGAAGGTCGCTGGCGTCGAAGGGACGTACGACCTGCGGGTGCGCGTCCACGGCGGCGGTCCGAGCGGCCAGGCCGGCGCGGTGCGGCACGGAATCGCTCGCGCCCTCGTCGAGGCGAACCCGGAGCTGCGCGTCGCGCTCAAGCGCGAGGGCTTTCTCACGCGCGACGCTCGCATCGTCGAGCGCAAGAAGGCCGGCCTGCACAAGGCTCGCAAAGCCCCTCAGTTCTCGAAGCGCTAAAAGCCGCGCTTTCAGCGTTGCCGGGCAGACCCCCGCTGTGGGCGCGCAGCGTGGAGCGCTGTCCCCGCGCGCCAAGGGCTTGGGTCTGACCCCGGGACGTGTCCTTACAGGGCGCGTTGATCGTGTCGAGACTGTGAGGGTTCGTCCCCAGCCGTGTCCGGACGGCGCGGTTTCTGGGACGATAAGAGGGTGTTGCGGGCAGAACGGCGCGGTACAGACGTCGCAGACCCGTCGGGTACCCCTGCGCCGAGACCTGTAAGGTCGCCCGCCGTGGCGAGACGGTATTTCGGAACGGACGGCGTCCGCGGGATCGTCGGCGAGGAACTGACGGCCGAGCTCGTCGAGCGGCTCGGCGCAGCGGCGACGCGCTGGTCTCGCGGCGGACGAATCTTCGTCGGGCGCGATACACGCGCCTCGGGAATCGAGCTGGAGGAGGCCTTCGCACGCGGCGTCGTCTCGGCGGGCGGCAACGCGGTGCTCGCCGGCGTTCTTCCGACGCCCGCGGTCGCGCTGCTCGCGCTCGACCTCGGCACGGTCATCACCGCCTCGCACAATCCGCCGGAGTACAACGGCGTCAAGTTCTTCGACCGCGACGGCCAGAAGCTGTCGGACTCCTCCGAGGAGGAGATCGAGGCGCTGCTCGACGATACGACGGAGCTTCCCGGCGGCGAGATCGACCGGGTCGGTGTCGCCACCGACAGCTATCTCGAGCACGTCGTCGAGCGGTTCGGCTCCGACCTGTCGGGCCTGCGGATCGCCGTCGACTGCGCGAACGGCGCGTACTCGCACACGGCGCCGAAGGCTTTCCTCGAGCTCGGTGCCAGCGTGACGACGATCGGCGACCAGCCAAACGGGACGAACATCAACGTCGGCTGCGGCGCCACCGACCTCTCGCTGCTCCAGGAGACCGTCCGCGGTGGCCGCTACGACCTGGGCGTCGCCTTCGACGGTGACGGCGACCGGGTGCTGGCCGTCGACGCCGACGGCGAGACGGTGGACGGCGACCAGATCGTCGCAGTCCTCGCGCTCGACCGCGACGTCGAGCTGGTAGCCGTCACGAAGATGGCGAACCTCGGCTTCCATCGGCTGATGGATGAGCGCGGGATCCGCGTCGTGACGACCGACGTCGGCGACCGCTACGTGGTCGAGGCTCTGCGCCGCGAGGGTGGGATCCTCGGCGGCGAGCAGTCCGGCCACGTCATCTATCTCGACGGTCACGTCACGGGCGACGGCCTCGCTGCGGCGCTCCTCCTCTGCGGGGCGCTCCGCGGGAGAACGCTCGCCGAGGCGGTTGCGGTGATGCCGCGCTACCCGCAGGTGAGGGAGAACGTGCCGGTCACGAGCAAGGAGCTGTCCGACGGGCTGCTCGCCGAGGTGGAGCGCCAGAACGCCGCACTCGAAGGTACGGGCCGGATCCTGGTGCGACCGTCCGGTACGGAGCCGCTGGTGCGCGTCCTCGCAGAGGCCGAAACCGTTGAAGAGGCGGAGAAGCTCTGTGCTAGCATCGGCGCTCTCGTTCGACGAGAGCTCGGCTGAGGCCCATCCGACGCAGGAGGGGCTGGCTCGGCCGGGCTTTTGGCGTTTCGAGGCCAGGTTTCACCCGAAGTCCCCGACCGGGACGTGACGAGGAAGGAGCTTCAGGGTGTGCGGAATCATCGGATACGTCGGTCCTCGTGAAGCGAAGCCGCTCCTCCTCCAGGGCCTGGAACGCCTCGAGTACCGAGGCTACGACTCCGCCGGAATCGCGCTGCGCGAGGACGACGGCCTCGATTACGTCCGTGCGGTCGGAAATCTCCAGAATCTGAAGGTCATCGCCGGCCCGAACGGCAGCGTCTCGCGCCACGGGCTCGGCCACACGCGCTGGGCCACCCACGGTGCCGTCAACGAGCAGAACGCGCATCCGCTGACCGGCTGCGACGAGAGCAAGCTCGCGCTCGTGCTGAACGGGATCGTCGAGAACTACCGCGAGCTGAAGGCAGCGCTCGAGGCCGACGGGCACCACTTCAAGTCGGAGACCGACGCCGAGGTGATCGTCCACCTCGTCGAGCGCCACTATGACGGCGATCTCACAGCCGCCGTACGCAAGACCTACGCGGAGCTCGAGGGCCATTTCTCATTCGTCCTGATCCACCACGACCATCCGGACCTTCTCGTCGGAGCGCGCTGCCAGACCCCACTCGTCGTCGGAGTGGGAGAGGGCGAGATGTTCCTCGCCTCCTCGATCACCGCGTTCCTGCCGCACACCCGCAACGTCCAGCTGATCGAGGACCACGAGGTCGTGGCGATCACGCCCGAGGGCGCGACGTTCTATGCGCCCGACGGCTCGATCGTCGAGCACAAGGAGATCGAGCCGATCGACTGGGACGACGAAAGTGCCGAGAAGGGCGGCTACGAGACGTTCATGCTCAAGGAGATCTACGAGCAGCCCGAGGCGGTGCGCGAGACGATCGGCGACCGCGTACGCCACGGCGAGCTCGTCCTCGAGAGCCTCGGCCTCACGGAGATGGAGGTGCGGAACCTCCGCCGCATCGTGATCGTCGCCTGCGGCACCGCGTACCACGCCGGCGTCGTCGGCCGCTACATCATGGAAGAGTGGGCGCGCCTGCCGGTCGAGCCCGACATCGCCAGCGAGTGGATCTACCGCAACCCGGTGCTCACGAAGGACACGCTCGTGATCGGCATCTCCCAGTCCGGCGAGACGCGCGACACGGTCAACGCCGTCAAGCTCGCCCGCGAGGGCGGTGCGCGCACGC
>JAWVDL010000072.1:0-2500 GCA_033857355.1 Gaiellaceae bacterium
CGCGCGACGATCGAGCGGGACTACAAGCTCGACTCGCCGGGCGTCGGCTTCTTCTCGAACATCGTCGGCGCAGACGAGTTCGCCAAGACGAAGACCGGCCACATCACCGGGATCACGACCGACGACGCGACCGGCGCCATCACCATCAAGCTCAAGGCGCCGCAGGGTGACTTCACCAACATCCTCGGGACCGAGTTCGCCGCTCCGGTGCCTGCGAACACGCCCGCGAAGGATCAGTCCACGAGCCCGCCACCGTCGACGGGCCCGTACATGATCCAGAGCTACAAGCCGAACAAGAGCTTCGTGGTCGTGCGGAACCCGAACTTCAAGCCGACCGCGAACGTTCCGGACGGGAATCCCGACAAGGTCGTCGGCACGATCCTGGAGGACGACACCGCCGCGTTGCAGCAGACGCTGAACAACACGGCCGACTACGACTTCCACTCGATCCCGACCGACCGGCTGGCCGCCATCCAGAACAAGTATCCGGACCAGCTGAAGATCTACACGCCGGCGAACACGTACTACTTCTTCATCAACACGCGCCAACCGCCGTTCGACAAGCTGCAGGTCCGGCAGGCCGTGAACTACGCGATCGACCGTGATGCGCTCGTGCGCCTCTACGGCGGCCTCGCGAACCCGACGGAGAACGTCCTTCCGCCGACGTATCCGCAGTACAAGAAGATCTCCATGTACCCGCACGACGTCGCCAAGGCCAAGCAGCTGATCAAGGCCGCCGGCGCGACGGGCCAAGCAGTCACGGTGTGGGGGAACGACTCGGAGACCTCGAAGAAGCCGGTCGCCTACCTGGCGGACGTCCTGAACTCGATCGGCCTGAAGGCCAAGCTGAAGATCGTGAACGCGTCGGTCTACTGGACGACGATCGGCAACCAGGCGACGAAGGCGCAGATCGGCTTCGCCGACTGGTTCCAGGACTACCCGCACCCGCTCGACTGGTTCGACGTGCTGCTGAACGGCAACCGGATCACCCAGACGCACAACAACAACTACTCCAACGCCAACAACCCCGCGATCAACGCCAAGATCGACGCGTTGAAGAAGCAGCCGAAGCTCACGGCCTCGGTCAACCAGCAGTGGGCCGACGTGGACAAGATGGTCGCCCAGCAGGCGTTGTGGGTGCCGTACATCAACCGGCAGTTCACGGACTTCTTCGGGAAGGACGTGGACACGAGCTGTTACATCACGCACGTCCTGTACCAGTTCGACTTCAGCCGGATCTGCAAGAAGTAGACGCGTAACATCGTTCGCGACCGGGCAGGGCGCCTCAACGGGCGTCCTGCCCGTCGCAACCGTCTGAGGGAGCGGAGTTGGGAGAACCGTCAGCCGATTTCACGCTCGACACCGCCTCGCTCCTGGCGTCGGAGGAGAGCGAGGTCTCGATCGTCGGGCGGAGCCCCTGGTACCTCGCCTGGCGCCGGCTGCGCCGCAACAAGCTCGCATTCTTCTTCCTCGCGCTGTTCGTCGTCATCGTGCTCTCCTGCGCGTTCGCGCCGCTCTTCGCGCATCACGTCGCGCACACCGGGCCGAACACGAACCACGTCACCGACAAGGTCAAGGTCAACGGCGTGGAGCAGGACGTCGTCAGCAAGGGAGGCACGAAGCTCGTCAACGGCCAGCTGCGCGTCGTGTCGAGCATCCCGATCGGCCCGACCTGGTTCTCCGCCGGCGGGAAGTTCGTGCTGGGAGCCGACCAGAACGGGCGCGACGAGTTCGTGCGCCTCCTCTACGGCGGCCGCAACTCGCTGCTGATCGGGATCGTCTCCTCGCTGATCTGCACGTTCTTCGCCGTGGTGCTCGCCCTGCTCGCCGGCTACTACCGTGGCTGGGTCGACTGGATCATCACGCGCTTCTTCGACCTGAGCTACGCGTTTCCGGTCATCCTGCTTGCGATCGCGCTCGGCTCGGCGCTCTCGATCAACGGCTTCCACCACTTCGGCCTGACGCTCGAGTCGGGCAGCATCTGGATCCCAACAGGCGTCATCTCGTACGTGCTCGTGCCGTACGTCGGCCGCCCGTTGCGGGGTCAGATCCTTGCGCTGCGCGAGAAGGAGTTCGTCGAGGCCGCGACCGCGCAGGGTGGAGGCCCGTTCCGGATCATGTTCAGCGAGCTGATGCCGAACGTCGCCTCCTCGGTGCTCGTCTTCTTCACCCTGATCATCGCCGGCAACATCCTCACCGAGGCGGGCCTTTCGTTCCTCGGCGCGGGCGTCCAGCCGCCGAACCCGTCGTGGGGGACGCTGATCTCGGAGGGCTCGATCCTGCTCGTGACGCGGCCGTGGCTGACGCTCGCGCCCGGCTTCGCGATCGTCCTGACCGTCCTCAGCCTGAACATCTTCGGCGACGGCCTGCGCGACGCCCTCGACCCGCGCGCCAAGGTGCGCGCCGAGCACTAGCGCATGGGAGCGTTCCTCGTCCGCCGGCTGATCGGGATGGTGCTCGTCCTCGTCGCCGTGACGTTCCTCGTCTTCGTGATCTTCGT
>JAWVDL010000073.1:0-2829 GCA_033857355.1 Gaiellaceae bacterium
GCGCCTCGTGCACGCCCGTCGACGCGCCCGAGGGAACCGCCGCGCGTCCGAGCGCACCCGAGTCGAGCCGGACGTCGACCTCGACGGTCGGGTTTCCACGCGAGTCGAGGATCTGTCGCGCCGTCACCTCGGCGATCGGCGAGCTCACAGGCCTGCCTCCTTGGCAAGGTCGAAGTAGCGGTCCTGTTCGCCGAGCGGCAGCTCCGCCCAGCTCTCGCCGCGCTCTGACGCGAGAACCTCGGCACGCTCGACGCGCGCACGAAAGCGATCGGTGGCCGTGCGAACCGCCAGCTCCGGATCGACGTTCAGCCGCCGTGCAACGTTGACGGCCGCGAAGAGGACGTCGCCGAGCTCCGCGAACTGCCGTGGATCGGCTTCGGTCTCGGGCGCGGGATCCTCGTCCCCGAGCTCGGCGCGCAGCTCGGCCAGCTCCGCCTCCAGGTCGGCCAGCGCGCCTGCCGCGTCGGGATACTCGAACCCGGCCGACCGCGCCCGCAGCTGCACCTTGCGCGCGTACAGCAACCCAGGCAACGAGCCCGGCACGTCGTGAAAGATCCCCTGCCGCCCCTCCTCGTCGGTCTTCAGGCGCTCCCAGTTCTCGCGCACGCGTCCCGCAGTACGCGCTTCGACGTCGCCGAAGACGTGCGGGTGGCGCGCGACGAGCTTTGCGTGCGCGCCGCGCGCGACGCTCTCCAGGTCGCCGGCGCCCCGCTCCGAGAGCAGCAGCGCGAGGAAGTAGGACTGGAAGAGCAAGTCGCCGAGCTCGTCGAGCAGCTTCGCGTCGTCTCCCGCAAGGGCGGCGTCGGCCACCTCATAGGCCTCCTCGACCGTGTGCGGGACGATCGTCTTCGCGGTCTGCTCGCGATCCCACGGGCAGTCGCGGCGCAGCCGCTCGGTCAGCTCCTGCAGCTCCAGGAGCGCCTCGGCGAGGCTCAACCGGTGCTGGTGGTGGCTGCGCTCGCCGGCGGTGCGTAGCCCGGGGCGTACTTGATCTTGCTCTTGTACTCCTTGGTCACGTCGTTCACCCACGTGCGCATCTTCTCGTTCTTCTTCGTCTGCGTGAGCTGCTGGCGGATCGACTCCTTCACATCCTTCAGCGCGGTCGTCTTCGGCGGCCTGACCGCCGAGAGCGGCTGGATGATGTGGTAGCCGTACTGCGTGTGGATCGGCTTGGAGATCTCGTTCGTCTTCAGGGCGAACGCGGCCTTGTCGAACTGCGGGACGGTCTGTCCCTTCGAGACGGTCAGCTTGCCGCCCTGTTTGGCCGAGCCTGGATCCTTGGAGTACTTCTTGGCGAGCTTGCCGAAGTCGCCGCCCGCCTTGAGCTGCTTGTAGATCGAGTCGGCCAGCGCCTTCTTCGCGACGAGGATGTGGCGCACGTCACGCGTCTCGGGCGTGACGTACTGCTGCTTGTGTGAGTCGTAGTACGTCTTGATGTCCGCGTCGGTGACCTTCGCGTCCTTGGCCACCTTGGCCAGGATCTGCTCGGAGAGGAGGCGCTGCTGGATGTCGAGCCGTACGTCGGTCTCGGTCAGTCCCTGCGTCTTCAGCGCGGCCTGGTACTTCTTCTCGTCGCCGCCGAAGTACTGCTGCTTGATCTGCTTGAGCCGCGCGTCGACCTTCGCGTTGTCGACCTTGATGCCGAGGGACTTGGCCTTCTGCTCGTACTCCGCGCGCTGGACGAGGTACTGCATGGCCTGGTTCTTGACCCCCTGGTAGTCGGCCGTCCCGGCCTTCGGGAACGCGCGGCCCTGAGACTTGTACGACGCCTGGGCGCGCTTCATCAGGCCGTCGAACTGGGCCTTCGTGATGTGGTCCGGGCCGACGACGGCGACGTCGGTCGAGTCGAGGCTCGCCGTGCCGCCGCCTCCACAGGCTGAAAGCGAGAGCACGAGCGCGAGCAGCGCCGAGGCGAGGATGACGATGCGGAGAGGTTTCATGGCAAAAAAAGCGCGCCCCTGCAGCGGGATTGCCTCACGCTGCTTGACGCGCGTCGAGTATAGCATCGACTAGCCGAATCGCTCCGGTGAATCCGTCGTCGCGGAGCGAGACCTCGCGCTGGGCTGTCGTGTACACCGCCGTGTCGAGCCGACCGCGGAGCTCCCGCAGCTCGCCGGAGCCGAGCACGAGCTGCCCGACGGTCGCCTTGCCGCCGCGGAAGACGAGGTAGTCCGCCCCGAGGCGCGCCAGCTTGAGCTTGGCCTCCTGGATCGCGAACAGGTTCTCGACCGGCTCGGGGATCGGCCCGAAACGGTCCTCGGTCGACGCGTAGAGCTCCCGCAGCTCGTCCTCGGAATCGGTCAGCGCGAGCCGCCGGTGCAGGTCGATCTTCAACGCCTCGGAGCCGATGTAGCTCGCGGGCACGTAGGCGTCGATCCGGGCGTCCACGCGGACCGGCCGCGCGACGATGCGCCGCTCGCCGGAGAGCTCCGCGACCGCCTCGCCGAGCATCTCCACATAGAGCTCGAAGCCAAGGGCCGCGACGTGACCGGACTGCTCGGCGCCGAGCAGGTCTCCTGCCCCGCGGATCTCGAGGTCGCGCATCGCGATCTGGAAGCCCGCCCCGAGCTCGGTGTGGTCGGCGAGCGTCGCGAGCCGCGCACGCGCCTCGGGCGACAGCTCGCTCGCGTCGGGGTAGAAGAGATATGCGTGCGCGGTCTCGTCGGAGCGGCCGACGCGGCCGCGGATCTGGTAGAGCTGGGCGAGCCCGAGCGCGTCGGCGCGCTCCACGACGAGCGTGTTCGCCTGCGGGATGTCGAGGCCCGACTCGATGATCGTGGTCGAGACGAGCACGTCCGCGTCACCCCGCAGGAACGCGTGCATCCGGTC
>JAWVDL010000074.1:0-4692 GCA_033857355.1 Gaiellaceae bacterium
GCGGGCGGGCACGAGACCCCGCCTACGTCTCCCGAGATCGATCCACCGGCGCCCTCCACGGCCACGGTGAGGGGGAAGAGCGGCAGGTGCATCAGCCAAGGCGAGTCTTGAACATCCCACCAGCTGCCGGAGTGGCCGTAGTAGTCGTCGTGGCCCACGTCGAGGACCGCGTTGGCGATCGTCGCGCCCGAGGTCACGTACGGATAGAGCAGGTCGGTGCGGCTGTCGCAGACGTGGCCGTCGAACTGCGGGTCGACACAGTGGTGTGGAGCCGCGCGCTGGACCGCGCCGAGGTTGTGGACGAGCTCGTGCGCCGCGACCTCGGCAGTGAGCCGGCCGGATCCGACGTCGACCTCGCAGTCGGTCGCGCGCAGCCAGACGAACGCGAAGCCGAACGGACCTCCCGACTGGTCAGCGAGGTAGCCCGTCGTCCCGCAGACGTCGGGGTTCAGCACCGGCCCGTCGTAGTAGACGATGTTCTTCACCGACGGCGGACCGAACGCGTTCAGGTCGGCCGCGAGCGTGAGCAGGTCGAGGTTCGCGTAAGCGCTTCCGGGTCGAGGGAGGCGCGCGTAGCCGATGTCGAGCCGTCCGAACTGCGACGCGCAGCCCGGGAAGGCGAACAGATCGAAGCGCGGCGTGCGAGTCGAATCCTGTCCGCGCCACCATTCGTCGATCGCCCCGACGTCGGTTGCGATCTGCGAGGCGACCGTGCCGAAGCGATCCTGGCCGTCGGACGGAATCGCGTAGATGACATGGACGCGGTACGCCGGTCCCGTGTCGACGTCGGGCGTCCTGTTGGCCGCCCAGCGGTCGGTCCCGCACCAGGTCACGGGCGTGGCAGCCGCCGCGGGAGCGGCGCTCCAGAGCAGGGCACAGGCGAGAACGGCGAGGAGGGGTGCGAGGCGGCGCACGCGTCTCCTTTCGGCGTTCACCGGCGGATTCTGAAGGGCAGCGCCGTGAGGATGGTCGGTGGACCGGGATTGACGGCTGCGCGGATCGCCGCGGTGATCCGGTAAGTGCCGGGTGCGAGACGGAGCGGCTTGAAGACGAGCCGCGTGGGGAAGCCGCCGACAGCGGTCCCGCGCAGCACCTGCGTCGTGGAGTGAGACGGAAGCTTCTCGACGCGCGCGTAGTAGGCGCAGTCGAGGTCGCAGCGCAGCGACGCGCGCGCCTGCAGCGCGACCCGGCTCAGCCCGGTCAGGGTGGCCTTGATCGGCAGCTGAAGCCCGGAGCAGCGGGTCACGATCCCGCGCCGTGAGGCGGCCGCGGCCGCCTGCAACGCTGCCCGGCTGGCCTTCGGCGTCGTCCCGTCCGCGTAGTACACGCCGGACTGCCACTGCGGCAGGCCCGGCTCGTCGAACACGTGGAAGACGAAGATCCCGCGGACGGTCGGCTGGCAGAACGCGAGCTGGATCGCCTGGCGGTAGTACGCGCCCTGAACGGCCTCCGAGACCGGCTTCGTGGTCGCGGGCTCGGTGCCCTCGTACTCGGCCGCCCGGTCAGCCGGCACCTCCGCCTCGACGCCGAACTCGTTGTAGACGATCGGGATCCTCGAGCCCGGCTGCGCCGTCCCGTCGAAAGCGCGCCCGAGGAGCGCGACGAGCTTGTCGTAGTCGGCGATCGCAATCGTGGTCGTATTCGTGTGCATGGTGGTCGGCGGAAGGCTCGAGTTCTCCTCGTAGGGATGGATGGCGAACCAGTCCATGATCGGCATGGTGCGGCCGCTTGCGCGGTACGCCTCGCCGAGATCGAGAATGAAGGCGGTGGGGGAGTGGGTGTCGCGGCCGGTGTTCGGCTTGTCGCCTCCGCGGGGCGAGAGGGCGCCGCCGATCACGATGTTCTGCGCGTTCACGCCCTTGAGCGCGTCGTAGGCGGCGGCCAGCAGTTGCTCGTAGGCGGGCGCGGCCACGTCCTCGCCGTTCGGACCGAACTGCGGCAGCCAGAAGCGGTTGAGGTTGGGCTCGTTCCCGATCGTGAAGTAGCGAACGCTCGGGAGGTCGTTCGCGAGCGTCTGGCAGAACTGCGCGAACTGGTCGCGGTGCTCGTCGGTGAGCGGCGTGTTGCGGCTTCCGAAGGTGATCGAGAGATAGACGGTGACGGCGTCGAGCTGCGCGGCGGCGACCGCGTTCTTCAGGGACTCGAGCTCGACGTCCTCGGGCTGGACGCTTCCGCGCTCCCAGGTGACGGTCATCCGGATCGCGCGAAGCCCTGCGAGCTTGGCGAGGTCCAGCTTCGCCTTCGCGGCCGGAATCGTCGGCTGCTTGAACGCGTCGTCGACGCCTCCGATCGTCATCGTGGGGCCACCCGCACGCGCAAGCCCGGGCGCGGCGAGCGCCGCGAGCGCGCAGAGGATGGTTGCGAGCCGCACGGCCGAATGGTGCCAGTCAGCCCGTTTGGGACGTGTATGGATACGGGCCAGGGCTACATTGGGCCCGTGCGGGCAGAGCTCGAGCCGACCCTGAAGTCACTCCCGGCGAAGCCGGGCGTGTACCTGTTTCGCGATGCGGCCGGCCAGGTTCTCTACGTGGGCAAGGCGAAGTCGCTGCGCCCGCGCGTGCGCTCGTACTTCCAGCAGTCCCCGGACAGCCGCGCGACGATCCAGCAGCTTCCCGAGCGCGTCGCCGACGTCGAGGTGATCGTCACGGGCACGGAGGTCGAGGCGCTCCACCTCGAGCAGAACCTCGTCAAGCGCCACCGCCCGCCGTTCAACGTGCGCCTGCGCGACGACAAATCTTTTCCGTACATCGCGGTGACCGTCCAGGACGACTATCCGCGGGTCATGTTCACTCGCGAGCGGCACCGGCGCGGCGTCGTCTACTTCGGGCCCTACGCGAATGCCAAGAAGGTACGCGAGACGCTCGACGTGCTCAACCGCGTCTTCCCGTACCGCCCGTGCGAGGGGCCGCAGCCGGGACGCCATTCAGGGATTCCGTGCCTCGACTACCACATCGAGCGCTGCCTGGCGCCCTGCGTCGGGTACGTGACCAAGGAGGACTACGGGGCGATCATCGACCAGGTGATCGAGTTCCTCGGAGGCGACTCGCGCCCGATCGTCCGGCGGCTCGAGACGAAGATGCGGGAAGCCGCCGCGGCCGAGCGCTTCGAGGAGGCCGCGCGATATCGCAACCGGCTGCACTCCGTTCAGCACCTCGCCGAGCGGCAGGCGGCGGACCGGCGCTCGGTCGGAACGATCGACGTCCTGGGCATCGCAGCCGAGGGCGATCGCGCGGCCGTGCAGGTGTTCCCACTGCGCGGCGGCAAGCTGATCGACCGCCACAGCTTCCACCTCGAGAACGTCGCCGAGCGCGACCTGCAGACCGTCCTGGAGGCGTTCGCGCTCGAGTACTACGGCTCGTCGCCGAGCGTGCCGCCGCAGATCGTCGTTCCGCGCGGTGTGGGGGACGTGTCCGCGCTCGAGGAGTTCCTGTCGGAACGGCGCGGTGCACGGGTCGAGGAGCGGGCCGCCGAACGCGGCGAGAAGCGGCGGCTCCAAGAGCTCGCGCAGCAGAACGCCCAGCTCGCACTCGAGTCGGACTCGCTGCAGAGCGAGACGAAGCGGCTGCGCCGCGTGGAGGCGCTCGAGGAGCTGCGCGAGGCGCTGAACCTCGAGTCGCTGCCGATCCGGATCGAGTGCTTCGACATCTCGAACATCCAGGGCGAGTCGCCCGTCGGCTCGATGGTCGTCTTCCAGGACGCGATGCCCAAGAAGGCGCACTACCGCAAGTTCGGCGTGCGCACCCTCGACGGTCAGGACGACTTCGCGGCAATGGCGGAGGTCATCTCGCGCCGGTTCGCGCGGTTACAGGACGTCGCGTCCGACGGCTACGACGAGGGTTTCGCCACGGCGCCCAACCTGGTCGTCATCGACGGCGGGAAAGGGCAGCTGTCGGCGGCGCTGGCGGCGATGCAGGCGCTCGACCTGCCCCGTGTCGCGGTGATCTCGCTGGCGAAGCGAGTCGAGGAGGTCTTCGTCCCGGGACGGCCGGATCCAATCCGGCTCGAGCTGCATTCGCCGGGGCTGCAGCTGCTGCAGCGGATCCGCGACGAAGCGCACCGGTTCGCGATCGGCTTCCACAGGCAGCGACGGGATGCGCGCTCGTTCGAGTCGATCTTCGACGACCTCCAGGGCGTCGGCCCGGCCCGGCGGCGCGCGCTTCTGCGCCATTTCGGCTCCGCGGAGCGCTTTCTCGCCGCCACGCAGGAGGAGCTGGAAGGTGTGCCCGCGCTGCCCGCGGCGACCGCGCGCAAGATCTACGCCCAGCTGCACAAGGCCGGACGGGCATAGGCTGCCTCCAACCACCGAAACAGGAGGCGTACATGCAAGTGCTCTCGATCATGAAGATGCAGGGCGACCCCGACGAGATCCTCACGAACATGCAAGAGGTCGAGGACGTCGCCGCGCGCAAGGCGCCGGAGTACGGCGCGATCTCGAACACCGTCGTCAAGACCGACGACGGGATCATGATCATCAACCTGTGGGGCGACGAGGAAGGCCGCCACAAGCTGGCCGCCGACCCGGAGATCCAGGCGGCGCTGCAGAAGATCGACATGCGGCCCGACTTCAAGGCCTACGACGTGCTGCGGTACAGAACCGGGGACCAGTAGGGAGCTAGGGCTCGAGCAGCGGCGTCCCGCGCAGGCCGGTCATGTCCCCGCCGAGAAGGGCGGCGGCCGTCGCGGCGACGTCGA
>JAWVDL010000075.1:0-6552 GCA_033857355.1 Gaiellaceae bacterium
CGACGAGCGGCGGCGAGCCGGCGGCGGCGGCTTCGGCGGCCACCATCCCGAACGCTTCCGGGAAGATCGATGGGACGACCGTGACGTCGGCCAGCGCGAGCAGGTGCACGAGATGGCGGTGCTCGAGCGGGCCTGTGAAGAGCGTTCGCGGAGGAGCGGCGGCCTCGAGCTCGTCGCGGTAGTCGCCGAAGCCGACGATGACGGCGCGCGCGTCGACCCGGCGAAGTGCGTCCAGCAGGACGTGGACGCCCTTGTTGTAGAGGAGCTTTCCGAAGTAGACGACGGTGGGCTCGTCGGCGGCCAGGAACTCGGCGAGCCGCTCGGCGTTGCCTTCGTCCGGGAGGCGCTTGCCGGCGTTGCCGGGGTTCGGAGCGTCATTGCGCGCCTCGGCCAGGAGCCGTTCGAGGGCCTGGGCGCGCGGCTCGGGCACGAACTCGTCGATGTCCACGCCAGGAGGCACCTCGTGCACACGGTCGACGTGGCCGACGACGTCCTCCAGCACCGAACGGATGTGGCGCGAGCCGACGAACACCGCCTCGGCGCGCTCGAGCGACTCCCTCCCCCATGCGGCGAGCGCGTCGTTGCCGCGCATCGAATACTCGAGCTCGGAGCCGTGTGCCTTGACCGCGTAGCGAGCCCCGCTCGCGGCGGCGACCGGCCCGCCGAGCAGGACGTGGTTCGCGAACACGAGGTCGGCCGGCAGGAGGTCGCGGATGGCGGCGGCGTTGGCCTCCACGTAGCCCTCGCGGTCGGTGCTGGACATGTCCTGCAGGCGCACCGGGGTCAGGCCCTCGTACGCGTCCACGACGAACACGGGCAGAAGCCCGCCCGGGAGCTCCGGCCGCATCGTGCGAGCGCCAGCAAGGTCGTAGCGCCCCGGCTCGCGCTCCTGGCTGACGACCACGACATCGTGGCCCGCCCGTGCCCATTCGCGGGCGAGCGCGCGCGTGTAGACGTTCGAGCCCGTCCCGGCGAGCAGGTACCCGTGCCAGAGGACGATTCTCACTCGATCGGGCTACTCGATCTGGTCAGTGGGTCCCTTCCGTCGTGTGCCGATGAAGCTCTACCACCGACATCGCCAACCGAGGAGCACTCAATGAAGTTTGGAAAGCTTGCCCTCGCGCTTGCGATCGTGGCGCTTGCGGCCGTCACAGCCGCGCTTGCCACGCCTGCGAGCCGGGCCGAAGGAACACCGACGACGACGAGCACATCCGTGAGCACCTCCCAAGAGGAGCACACAGGCACCACGTCGACGACGACTACGACGCATGAGGAAGAGCATCCCCCGACGACGACGACGACGACGAACGGGGACGATGAGCAGACGACGACCGGCCAGGAGGAGCACGAGAGCGGCGGGAACGACAACAAGGGTCCCGGCGACTCCGAGCACAAGACGACCACGACCTCCACGGTCACCACCACGGCTCACACCGAGACTACGTCCACGAACGAGCAGCCACGCGACGAGCCCAAGGACGAGCAGGGCCAGGAAGAGCACGGCACGAGCGGGTCGGATTCGGTCGAAACCGGTGACAAGAACGATTCCGTCGAGCTTGCCGGCGGGAACGACGACGCCCACCTCGGCGGCGGCGACGACGTCGCCCACGGCGGAGCGGGCAACGACGACCTGTTCGGCGAGGGCGGCTCGGACAAGCTCTTCGGCGACCGCGGCAACGACGAGCTGTTCGGCGGCACCGGAGGCGACGTCCTGAGCGGCGGCGCCGGCGCGGACGAGCTCTTCGGCGGCACCGGCAACGACGTGCTGAACGGCGGCGACGGCGCCGACCGGCTGCTCAGCGCCGACGGGCAGCGTGACGTCGTCGATTGCGGGGGCGGACGCGATGTCGCGATCGTCGATCGCATGGACATCGTCCGAAACTGCGAATCGATTCAGCGCCGCTAGTGCATTACTCCGGGACGCGGCCGCACGGGCCGCGTCCCGGGGTCAGGCCCCGGGACATGTCCGCCCTGCGGGCTACGTCAGGTGGAAGTAGAGCGCGTAGAGCAGCTCGACCGCGGGGTTCGACGTGTGCACCTGGACGTCGGAGGGCACGTCGAGGAGCGCCTCGGAGTAGTTGAAGAGGATCTTCACACCCGCGCGCACGAGGTCGTTTGCGGCGACCTGCGCGCTCGGGGCCGGCACGGCGAGCACGCCGACGATGATGTTCTTGTCGCGCACGATGTCGGGGAGCTGGGAGTACTCGCTGACCTGGACGTTGCCGACGGTGCTGCCGAGCTTGCTCTCGTCGGTGTCGAACACGGCCGCGATGTTGATCCCGTGCTCGGCGAAGATGGACGAGCTCGCGATCGCCTGGCCGAGCCGCCCCGCTCCGACGAGGGCGATGTTGTGCTGGCCCTGGGTGCGCAGGATCTTGCGGATCTCGCCGAGGAGCGAGTCGATGTTGTAGCCAACACCTCGCTTGCCGAACTTGCCGAAAGCGGAGAGATCGCGCCTGATCTGAGTGGCGTTGATGTTGGTGTAGTCCGAGATCTCCTGCGAGGAGATCCGGTCCTTGCCCATCTTCCTCGCCTGGGTCAGGACCTGCAGATACCGCGACAGTCGCGCGGCCACGCCGACCGTCAACCGATCCGCCACACCTGCTCCTTGGTTCGATGTTTGTGACAGTGCGGCGCGATTGTGCCAGCGCCGCGTTCCTCCATGCGGCAGACGGTCAAGAACCGTCCGCGGAGGAGCCACTTTGTGCGGCCAGCTTGCGCCGGAACGCATCCGGCTGCACGTAGTACGCGAAGGCGCGAACGCCGTCGATCTCGACGACCGGGAGCCATTCTCTGTAGCGCCCCTCGAGCTCGGGGTCGCCGCCGATGTCGACCTCCTCGAGCTCGAATCCCAGCTCGTCGCGCAGCGCGCCCACCTGCGCCAGCGCGCGCTCGCAGAGATGGCACCCCTGCGCGTGGAAGACCCGGACGACCGCTACGGGTAGATGCCGCGCGTGATCGTGGCCTCGGCGACGCGCTGCACGGCCAGCCCGTACGCCGCGAAGCGCATCGTGGTCTCGCGCTCCTTGTACGTCTGCCAGGTCTCGTCGAACGCCTTGGTGACGATGTCGTTCAGGCGCGCGTTCACCTCGGCCTCCTTCCAGAAGTACTCCTGGAGGCCCTGGACCCACTCGAAGTAGGAGACGATCACGCCACCGGCGTTGGCGAGGATGTCCGGGAGGATCAGAACGCCCTTGTCCTCCAGGATCTCGTCCGCCGACGGGGTCAGCGGTCCATTCGCGCCCTCGCAGACGATCCGCGCCTTGACCTGGCCGGCATTCGCCTCGGTGATCACCTGTTCGAGCGCGCACGGAGCGAGGACGTCGCAGTCCAGCAGCAGCAGCTCCTCGTTCGTGATCTCCTCCGCGCCCTTCAACCCGGCCAGCGAACCCGTCTGCCGCTTGTGCGCGAGCGCGGCCTGGACGTCGATGCCGTTCGGGTTGTGCAGCCCGGTCTGCGAGTCGGAGATCGCGATCACCTTCGCGCCGTCCTCCGCCAGGAACTTCGAGAGGAAGCTTCCGACGTTCCCGAAGCCCTGAACGGCGACGGACATCCCGTCGAGCCGCAGCTCCTGCTTCGCCACGGCCTCGCGGACGCAGAAGAGCGCCCCGCGCGCGGTCGCCTCCTCGCGTCCGAGGGAGCCGCCGATCGTGAGCGGCTTGCCCGTCACGACCCCGAGCACCGAGTGGCCCTTGTTCATCGAATACGTGTCGAAGATCCACGCCATCACGTTGCCGTCGGTGCCGACGTCAGGCGCCGGGATGTCCTTCTCGGGCCCGATCTCGTTGATGATCTCCGTGGTGAACCGCCGGGTCATCCGCTCGAGCTCACCGCGCGACAGCTGCTTGGGATTGCAGACGACGCCGCCCTTTGCGCCGCCGAACGGGATACCCGCGAGCGCGCACTTCCAGGTCATCCACATCGCGAGCGCCTTGACCTCGTCGAGCGTGACGTCCGGGTGGTAGCGGATGCCGCCCTTCGACGGGCCGCGCGCGATGTTGTGCGTCACGCGGTGGCCCTGGAACACCTCGGTCCGGCCGTCGTCCATTGCCACAGGGATCGACACCGAGACGGCCTTCTTGCACTCGCCGAGCACGTTGACGAGGTTGTCGTCGATGTCGAACACGTCTGCGACGCGGCGCAACTGGTCCTTCGCGATCTCGAACGGGTTCTCGCGAAGGTGAGAAGCCGGGGCCTCGGCTGTCGACACGGGCGCTTCCTTTCCTCGATATAGCAGCGACTTTCTACGCCGCGCGAGTATACGAACTACTTGATCGTGAAGGTGAGCGCTCGGCGGCTGACCCGACCCGGCTCGGTCGGATAGCCGGCGATCCTGAGCTGATAGGTCCCGGCGGCGAGCCGGTTGCCGAACGGGTCGCGCCCGGTGAGCGCGAACTGGAGCTGGCCGGGGATCACGTCACGGACGCGCACGAGGAGGCCCATGTCCTTGCCGTCGGCCGTCCACAGCTCGATGTCGAGCCGGGCCAGCGGGTGCACCGCCGGACCGCTGCTCGTCGTATCCACCCGGCCCACGCGCAGGTAGAGGAACGCCGGCCCGTCGGAGGGGGAGAAGGAGCGGTCCGTCGTCTGGCCGTGCCCGGCCGACAGGACGGGCGTCCCGACCAGGTCGCTGCGCGCAGGCCCGAAGCGGACCGCCCACGGGATGCGCAGCGGCGAGCCTCCGACGGGCTGCACGGTGACCGCGCCCTCGGCCGGGGCGGTTCCGACGGGCTGGCCCGTCACCCGCATCGTGACCTTGACGCGGGTGCCCTGGCCGCGCAGCAGCGTGATCGCCCGCGGCCGCGCCTCGAAGCTCACGGGTGCGGCGCCTTCGGCGGTTCGCTCGACGCCGATCTTGAGGGTCACCGGTCGCGTGGAGACGTTCTGGAGACGAATGGTCTGCCGCGTCTGCCAGCCCACGCGTGTGGCGCGGCCGAGCGCCAGCGTCGACGGGGAAGTCACGATCTCTGTCGCCGCGGCAGCGCCCACGTCGACGATGCCGGCGCCCTGGGAGGTCACGGCGTCGTCGGCCAGCGGCCTGGCGCTCGACACCAGGAGACTCTTGAGCGCGAGCGCGTCGAGGGAAGGGCGCGCCTGGGCCAGCAACGCCGCCGCGCCGGCGACCGTGGCCGCAGCGGCACTCGTTCCGTTCACGGTTCCGTAGCGCGCGGCGCCTCCGTCGTCCGTGCCCGCGTCGGAAGTCGCCGTGGCGACGCCTGGCGCTACGAGCTCCGGCTTGACCCGGCCGTCGAAGGCCAGCCCGCTCGAGGAGAAAGGCGCCACATGGCCGCGCCCCACGTTCGCGACACGGCGCGGAGCCCCGATCGCGACTCCCGCGCTCGCTCCGCTCGCGACCGCGGCGCGCAGCGCCCGGCCCGCTGCCGGCGGTAGGCCGACCACCGGGACGCTCGCGCTCTCGTCGAAGCCGAACGCGCCGGCGGGAAGCTGCTCCCCGTAGAGGATCACCGCTCTCGCGCCGGCCTGTGCCGCGCTCACCACCAGTGCGGAGGGATCGTCCGCGGGCCCGACCGCGATCAGCGCGGCACGACCGGCGACGGTGCTGTAGCCGTTCGGGTCGAAGAAGCGCGCGAGCGCCGCCGACGCGGCGGGCTGCCCGGGAATGGCGTGTACCGGGCCTCCGGCAGGCGGGACGGCGATCGCGAGCGAGAGCGCGGACTGCGGGGCGACCGCTCCTCCCAGCGGGACGACGCGGTCGAAGACGATGTCGAGCCCGGCGCGCAGGACGACGCGCACCTCGTCGGTCTGGCTGCGCGTGTCGGCAGCGCCGACGGTGAGCGCGGCCGGCGCGCCGCCCGGGCCGGAGATGCTCCCGTAGCCCACCGCGCCGGCGCCGTCGTTTCCGGCCGGGGCCACCACGAGCGTGTCGAGCGCGAGCGCGCCCTTGGCCGCGCGCGCCGAGGGTCCTTCCGCAAACGCTCCGTAGGGCTCGGCGAGCGCGACGAGCGCGATGCGGGCCGCGTCGTGCGCGTCGCCGTCGGCGTTCGGGTCGACGGCGCGCTCGAGTCCCGCGATCAGCTGGTCGGTGCGCGCATAGACGCCCCATCCCCCGACGGTGTCCCGCTGCCAGCCCGCCACGCGGATCGGGACGATCGCGGCGCCCGGCGCGATCCCCGCAAGCCCGTTCGGCCCGCCCGCGCCGACGAGAATCCCCGCCATCTGCGTTCCGTGCCTTTCGAGCTCACCGGTCGAATCGGGCTTCTGCATCGCGGTTGCCAGCGGATCGCCGCCGACGACGTCGACACCGTCGAGGATCCGGCCGCGAATGAGCGGCTGCGTCCGGTCGACTCCGGTGTCGAGGAGCGCGATCGTCACACCCCGCCCGTCGAATCCCGAGAAGGAGACCTCGGGGCGGTGCCCGGTTCCGGGGCCGAAATCGGAGCGCCCGAGCAGGCTCGTCCCGCCTGAGGCCGGGTAGGCCGTTCGCACCGGATAGACACCCGCTACGCCGGGATCTCGCTCGAACAGCGACACGGCGCGCGGGTCGAGCGTCGCGGAGAACGCATTCACGACGCGCCCGAACCGGAAGTCGGG
>JAWVDL010000076.1:0-7505 GCA_033857355.1 Gaiellaceae bacterium
TCCTCTTCGACTCGTACACGACCGGCCTCAACGACCAGGGGCTGCAGACGACGTTCGCGCTCAACGACGCCTGGGTGATCGCCGGCCTGCTGGTCGGCGGGCTGATGCCGTTCCTCTTCGCCTCGCTCGCCATGACCGCCGTCGGCCGGGTCGGTGGCGAGGTCGTCCAGGAGGTGCGCCGCCAGTTCCGCGAGCACCCCGGGATCATGGAGCGCACCGAACGGCCCGACTACTCGCGCGCGGTCGACATCGTGACCGGCTCGGCGATCAAGGCCATGCTGCTTCCGGCCCTGATCCCGATCGCGTTCCCGATCGTCGTCGGGATCATCAGCGCGAAGATGCTCGGCGGTCTGCTGATCGGCACGATCGTCACGGGCTTGTTCCTGGCGATCGCGATGACGGCCGGCGGCGGCGCGTGGGACAACGCGAAGAAGCTGATCGAGGACGGCGCGTACGGCGGCAAGGGCTCGGAAGCCCACGCGGCCTCGGTCACCGGCGACACGGTCGGCGATCCCTACAAGGACACCGCGGGTCCCGCGATCAACCCGATGATCAAGATCACGAATATTGTCGCGATCCTGATCATCCCTCTCATCGTCAGCATCCACGGCTAGCTTCCGGCCCCGGAGCTAGATTCCGCCGGTGCCCCGTAGGCGTCGGCGCCAACAAGGGTTAGAGCGCGTCCTCGGGACGCCGGCTCTCTTCGCGACCGCCTACGGGAACGTCGGGTCCTCGATCTACTACGCGCTCGGGCTCGTCGCCGGGATCGCGCTCGGGCTCACGCCGCTCGTCTTCGTCGTCTCCGGCCTGATCTTCGCCGCGACGGCCGCGACCTACGCCGAAGGGACGGTGCGCTTCCCCGAGGCCGGTGGCTCCTCGAGCTTCGCGCGGCACGCCTTCAACGAGCTCCTGAGCTTCTTCGCCGCCTGGGCGCAGATGCTGAACTACGTCATCACGATCGCCATCTCGGCGTTCTTCGTCCCGCACTACCTCTCGATCTTCTGGGAGCCGCTGAAGCGCAACCCGTGGGACATCGTCGGCGGCGCGATCGTGATCGTCCTCCTCGTCCTCCTGAACATCGTCGGGATCAAGGAGGCCGCGAAGCTCAACATCCTCCTCGCGGTCGTCGACTTCGCGACGCAGCTGCTGCTCGTCCTCCTCGGCTTCGTCCTGATCTTCAGCCCGCACCTCGTCTTCAGCGTGAACCTGCACCTCGGAGTCGCGCCGACCTGGGGCCACTTCTTGCTCGCGATCCCGATCGCGATGATCGCCTACACCGGGATCGAGACCGTCTCGAACCTGGCCGAGGAGGCGCGCGACCCGCCACGCGACATCCCGCGGTCGATCACCTGGGTCGCCGTGGCCGTCTTCGCGATCTACTTCACGCTGCCGATGATCGCGCTCTCGGCGCTGCCCGTGATCCACGGGCCGGGCGGCTACTTCACGAAGCTCGGCCTGCCGCCGGAGAAAGGCGGCTTCGCCAACGACCCCGTGCTCGGCCTCGTCCAGAACCTCGGGCTCCACGGGTCCGCGCTCTCCTTCGCGAAGGTCTACGTGGGCGTCCTGGCCGCGACCATCCTGTTCATCGCCACGAACGCGGGCGTGATCGGGGCCTCCCGGATCACGTACTCGATGGCCAGCTACCGGCAGCTCCCGGAGATCTTCCGCCGCCTGCACCCGACGTTCAAGACGCCGTGGCTGTCGCTGATCGTCTTTGCGGGGATCATCTCGATCGCCGTCCTGCTCCCGGGCCAGACGACGTTCCTCGGGGACATGTACGCGTTCGGCGCGATGCTCTCGTTCACGATCGCGCACGGGGCGATCGTCGCCTTGCGTGTGAAGGAACGGAACAGCGAGCCGGGCTACCGCGTGCGTCCGAACGTGCGGATCCGCGGTGTCGACTGGCCGATCTTCGCGATCCTCGGCGGCCTCGGGACCGCCGCCGCGTGGATCGTCGTCGTCGTCCAGCATGCCGGTCCCCGCTGGGCGGGACTGGGCTGGCTCGTCTTCGGGCTCGTGGCGTACATCGTGTACCGCCGCCGGCTCGGCATTGCGCCCGCCGAGACCACGCGGCTCCCGTTGCCCGTCGGCCGGGCGATCGCGCTCGAATACCGCAACATCCTCGTCCCGATCGTGGGTGGGCCCGAATCCGACGAGGCGATGGACGTGGCCTGTCGCCTTGCCGCCGAGCGCAGGGCTTCGATCGCGGCGCTCAGCGTGATCGAGCTGCCGCTCCAGCTGCCGGCCGACGCTCAGCTCGACGACGAGGAGGAACGCGCGGACGAGCAGCTCGACGAGGCGCGCGCGATCGGCGACTCCTACGGCGTGGACGTCGCGACGCGGCTCGTGCGTTCGCGCAAGGCCGGTCGCGCGATCGTCGACGAGGCGACCAGGCGGCAGTCGGAGATCATCGTGATGGGCTCTCCACGCGGGGGTCGCCGAGCCGGGAAAGCCATCTTCGGCGACACCGTGGACTTCGTCCTGAAGCACGCGCCGTGCCGCGTGATGGTCGCCGCCTCGGAGAAGGCCGCGTGAGGGCGTACCGCACAGCCGTCACCGTGTTCGCGCTGACGTTCGTCGGTCTGGGATTCGTGCTGCTCGTCGTCACGGCTCTTCGAGGCGGCGGGGTGGGGCTGGTGATCGGAGCGCTCTTCGTCGCGCTCGGCGGCGGTCGCCTCTACCTCCTGCGGATGCGCAAGTAACCTCCTGCCGTGGCGAGGAAGCTGCCGCGGCTGCAACGCGTTCTCGGCGCTCCGGCGCTGTTCTCCGTGGCGTACGGCGAGATCGGCTCGTCGATCTACTTCGCGCTCGGGATCATCGCCCTGCACGCGCTCGGTCTCACGCCCGTGGTGCTGCTCGCGGCCGGACTGCTGTTTCTACTCGTCACGCTCTCCTACGCCGAGGGAACGGCCTCGATTCGCGAGACCGGCGGCGCCGCGACGTTCGTCCGCATCGCCTTCAACGACCTGATCGGGTTCATCACCGGCTGGGCGATCTTCCTCGACTACCTGATCGTGATCGCGCTCTCGGCCCTGTTCCTGCCGAACTACGTCTCGCGCGCTTTCGGGATCGACACCCTCGGCCGGTCGCCGTGGAACGTCGTGATGGCGATCGCGGCGATCTGGGCGATCGCGCTCGCACGGGTCGTCCGCAGGTCGCGCCTCTACACGTTCGTGATCGTCGTCGCGATCCTCGACCTCTTCACCCAGCTCCTGCTCGTCGTCCTCGGCTTCGCGCTCGTCTTTTCGGGCGATGCGCTCACGCGCGGCACTTCGCTCGGGACCTCGCCGACCTGGCACGGGATCGCCTTCGCGCTGCCGCTGGCCATGCTCGCCTACACGGGCCTCGAGACGATCGCGAACTTCGCCGAGGAGACGCGCCGGCCCGGAATCGACATCCCGCGCGCGGTCTTCGGAGCGGTCGGGCTGGTCGTCGCGATCTACGTGCTGATCGCCCTCGTCGGGCTGTCCGCGTTCCCGCCGGACAACGGGACGACGCTGCTCGGAACGGAATGGCTGCGCGCGCCGCTGATGGGGATCGTGACCCAGCTCGGCACCCACCTCCCCGGCTGGATCGCCTCGCCGCTGCGCGTCTACGTCGGCGTCACGGGCGCATTGATCCTCATCGCCGCCGCGACGACCTCGATCTCGGGCTTCACGCGGCTTGCCTACTCGCTCGGGGAGCACGGCCAGCTTCCGCGCGCCTACGGGCGCCTGCACCGGCGCACGCTCGCCTCGCCCGCGGCGGTCGGGTCGGCCGCGCTCATCGCGTCGGCGCTCGTGCTCATCACCTCCCAGCTCCACAAGCCCGTCGCCTTCCTCGCCTCTCTCTTCAGCTTCGGGATCCTGCTCGCGTTCACGGCCGCGCAGCTCGCCGTGATCAAGCTGCGCTTCGCGGAGCCGGACCGGCGCCGGCCCTTCAAGGTTCCGCTCTCGGTGCGCGTGCGTGGCGCGCAGCTTCCGTTGCCGAGCGTCCTCGGCGCGCTGCTGACGTTCACGATCTGGATCGTCGCCCTGGCGACGCACCCGGGCGCACGCTACGCCGGGCCCGCTTGGCTCGCGGTGGGGCTCGTCGTCTACACGGTGACGCGCCGGTCGCACGGGGAGAAGCTGACCCAGCACGTCGCGTCGGTCGACGAGCAGGTTCTGCCTCCCGAGGCGAGCTTCTCGAGCATCCTCGTCCCGTTGAAGCTCGGCGACATCGGCGAGGAGATGGTCGCCACCGCCGTCAAGCTCGCCCAGGACTCACGCGCGAAGGTGCACGCGCTGCACGTGGTCCGCGTACCGCTCGAACGGCCGCTCGCGGACGAGCTCGTCGAGGAGGAGGAGCAGTCGACGGAGTCGATCGCGGAGGCGAAGCTGCTCGGAGCCGACTACGAGGTGGAGGTCGAAGGCCACGTCGTGCGAGCGCGCTCGATCGGCGAGGCAATCGTCGCCGAGGCACGCCGGCTCGAGGTCGATCTCATCGTTCTCGGCTCGGCTCCGCGCTGGCGGCGCCAGTCGCGTTTCTTCTCGCCGACCGTCGAGTACGTTCTCCGCAAGGCGCCCTGCGAGGTCCTGATCGTCGCGTTCCCGCAGGGGGTCTTCGAGGAAGAGCCCGTCCCCGTCTAAGGAGCCCACCGATGGCCGACCCGCGCATCGAGTCCTACGCGAAGCTGTTGATCGAGACGTGCCTGGACGTCCAGCCCGGCTGGCAGGTCGTCGTGGCGTCGTCGTACCTCGGCCGGCCCCTCGTAGAGGAGGTCTCGCGGCAGCTCGCGCGGAAGGGCGCCTACGCGATCACGCGGATCGGCTTCAACGGCACAGGGGTCGGGCCGGGTCTGGCCTGGGTGCAGGAAGCCCCTGAGGAGCTGCTGAAGGAGCTGCCGTCCATCGAGCGTCACGTCCTCCAGAACCTCGACGCGTTGATGGTGATCGTCGCACCCGAGAACACGCGCGAGTCTTCTGCGATCCCGCCGGACCGGCTGCAGCTCATGCAGGCGGCGGCACAGCCCGCGCAGGAGCGGATCGTCTCCGGCGACGTGCCCTGGGTCGGCTGCCAGTACCCGACGCCGGCCCTGGCGCAGGAGGCGGAGATGAGCCTGCAGCAGTTCGAGGACTTCCTTTACGGCGCCGTCCTGCTCGACTGGGACGAGGAAGGCCGCAAGATGGAGCGGATCAAGGAACGCTTCGACCGCGCCGACGAGGTGCGGATCGTCGGCGCCGACACCGACCTGACTCTCAGCCTGGCCGGACGGGACGGAAAGGTCGACGCCGGCGGGTCGAACATTCCCGGTGGCGAGGTCTTCTACAGCCCGGTCGAGGACTCCGCCGAGGGGACGATCGCATTCACCGAGTTCCCCGCGGTGCTCCTGGGTCGCGAGATCGAGGGCATCCGGCTCCGCTTCGAGGGCGGCAAGGTCGTCGACGCGTCGGCCGCGAAGAACGAGGCCTTCCTGATCGAGACGCTCGACACCGACGAGGGCGCGCGGCGGCTCGGGGAGCTCGGGATCGGCTGCAATCCGGGGATCACCCGCCACATGAAGAACACGCTCTTCGACGAGAAGATCTACGGCACCGTCCACCTCGCGCTCGGCAAGGGCTTCCCGTGGCTCGGCGGCTCGAACGAGTCCCTGATCCACTGGGACATCGTGAAAGACCTCCGGGACGGGGGAGAGTTGTATTGCGACGGCGAACTGGTCCAGCGAAGCGGAGAATGGAAGCTGTAGAAACCCTCGCGCGAGCTAACCTGATCGTATGAAAGCGATTGTTGTCGGCTGCGGAAGAGTCGGTTCGTCGATCGCGCTGCAGCTTGCGCGCGAGGAGTGGGACGTGACCGCCATCGACGAGAAGGAAGAGGCGCTCCAGCGGCTCGGCGAGCACTGGGGGGGCGGGTTCGTCGTGGGGCACGGAATGGACACGGAGATCCTGCGCAAGGCGGGCATCGAGGAGGCCGACGCCGTCGTGGTCGCGACCAACGGCGACAACACGAACATCGTCGTCGGCCAGGTCGCGCAGAAGCGGTTCGACATCCAGTGCGTCGTCGTGCGCATTCTCGACCCCGCACGCGCGGAGTTCTACAAGGGGCGGGGCCTGCGCGCCGTCTGTCCGACTCAGACGGCGATCGACGAGCTCACCGAAGCGGTGCGCTCCTGCGAGATCCCGCGCGAGCCGGCTGAGGTCGGCAGCTAGTGGCTCTCCCGGCAGGATCCGGCGGCGCCGGACGCGCGGGCACGCGGCGCCACGGGGCGTCCTCAGTCGCGGCCATAGCCGCGGCTATGCCCGCTCCCTGCGTCCTACCGTGGCTTGGTGCCCGCACCCCCGGCATCCACCAATCCCCCCGGAAGAGCCACTGATGTACGTCCTGATCGCAGGCGGCGGGAAGGTCGGATCGAGCGTGATGCGCTCGCTCCTGCGGAAGAACCACGAGGTCACGCTGATCGAGCAGCGCCGCGACCGGTTCGAGGCGCTCGAGGAAGAGTTCGAGCACATGGTCATGAACGGCGACGCGACCGAGCTGTACGTGCTCGAGCGCGCCGGAATCGGCCGGCCCCCCGACCTCGTCCTCGCGCTCACCGGCGACGACGAGGACAACATGGTCATCTGCCAGCTCGCGCGCGACAAGTACGGCGTCGAGAAGGTCGTCGCGCGCGTGAACGACCCTCGCAACCAGCCGCACTTCGACCTGCTCGGGATCCAGCAGACCGTCTGTGCCGTCTCGAACATCCTCGGCCTCGTCGAGCACGAGGTGCCCGAGCACGACCTGATCCACCTGCTCGAGCTGCGCAAGGAGAACCTCGAGATCGTCGAGGTGCAGATCCCGAAGGGCGCGCCGTCGGTCGGCAAGAAGGTCGAGCGGCTGCCTCTGCCGGAGGGCGCACGGCTGATCTCGGTGATGCGGAACGGCCAGTCGGAGATCGCGGTCGGCTCGACCGAGCTGCACGAAGGAGACCAGGTGCTCGCGGTCCTGCAGCCCGGCAAGGAGGACGAGCTTCGGCGCGTCCTCCTGCAGAGCTGAGCTTTGCGCGCCGTTCGACTGCTCGGCGTCGTCGCGGTCTTTGCGCTGCTCGCGGTGCCGACCTCCGGCGCGGTGCGCGGGCGCGCGTCGCTGACGCTGCGGCCCTTCCTCTCGGGTCTGGATGCGCCGCTCTACCTGGCTGCGACGAAGAGCCAGCCGAACACGGTCTACGTCGTCGAGCAGCCGGGACGGATCCGGGTCGCGACCAACGGAAAGCTGAGCGCGCGGCCGTTTCTCGACATCCGCTCGAAGGTGAGAAGCGGCGGCGAGCAGGGGCTCCTCTCGGTCGCCTTCCATCCGAATTACGCGAAGAACCACAAGCTCTACGTCGACTACACGGACGTGAACGGCGACACGCGCCTCGTCGAGCTGCGATCGAGGAACGGCGTCGCGGCGCGTACGGGCCGCCAGCTGCTGTTCGTCGACCAGCCGTTCGACAACCACAACGGCGGCCAGCTCCAGTTCGGGCCTGACGGGTGGCTGTACGTCGGCATGGGCGACGGTGGCTC
>JAWVDL010000077.1:0-6953 GCA_033857355.1 Gaiellaceae bacterium
GCCACGAAGGTCGTCCAGACCGGAGAAGCGGAGCTCGTTCCCCTCATCACCGACGAGATGATCGAGGCGGGCGCGCGAGACGAGCTGCATCTCCAGCTGATCCGCGAGCTGGGGCTGCGCTCGTACATGTGCGTGCCCATGGTCGCCCGCGGCCGCACGCTAGGCGCGGTCACCTTCGTCGCCGCCGAGTCGGGCCGCATCTACGGCGACGCCGATCTCGAGCTCGCGGAGGAGCTGGCGCGCCGCGCGGCGACGGCGGTCGACAACGCCGAGCTGTATCGACGTGCCGAGGAGCGTGCCCAGGCCGCGCAGGTGCTGGCGACGGTCGGAGACGGCGTCTGCCTCATCGACGGCTCCGGAATCGTCCGCCTCTGGAATCCGGCCGCCGAGGCGATCACCGGTCTCGCCGCCGGCGAGGTCACGGGTCACCGGGCGAAGGACGTCCTACCCGGCTGGACCGAGCTCTCGCCCCGCGTCCCGGTCGCCAGCGACCCGGGCGCCGGCTCGACCAAGGCGACCACCGTGCCCGTTCAGATCGGCGGCCGCGAGCTCTGGCTCTCGTTCTCCGGCGTCGGGTTCGAGGGCGGGACGGTGTACGCCTTCCGCGACCTGACCGAGGAGCGCGCGCTCGAGTCGATGCGGCAGGAGTTCGTCGCGACGGTCTCGCATGAGCTGCGCACGCCGCTGGCGGCGATCTACGGCTCCGCGCTCACGATCAGGCGGGCCGACATCGACCTCGGCGACGAGATGCGCGACCAACTCCTGGGCGTCATCGCGGAGGAGTCCGACCGCCTGGCGCAGATCGTCAACGACCTGCTGCTGGCAAGCCATCTCGACTCCGGCGGCCTCCATGTCTCCACCGAGCAGTGCGACGGCCGCGCGCTGGCCGAGCAGGTGGTCGACGCCGCCCGCACTCATGCGGCGGACGGCGTGGAGCTCGAGCTCGACGCCCCCGACGGCCTCCCGCCGGTCGAGGCCGATCCCGGGCAGCTGCAGCAGGTGCTCACGAACATCGTCGACAACGCGATCAAGTACTCACCGGGCGGCGGCACGATCACCGTGCAGCTCGCGCCCAGCGAACGGTTCCTCCGCTTCGCCGTCGTCGACCAGGGCCTTGGAATCCCCGCGTCCGAGCAGGAGCGGATCTTCGAGAAGTTCTACCGCCTCGATCCGAACATGACCCGCGGGATCGGCGGTACGGGCCTGGGCCTGTACATCTGCCGTGAGCTCGTGCGCCGCGTGGACGGCCGCCTGTGGGTCGAGTCGCGGGAAGGCCAGGGCTCGACCTTCAACGTCGAGATCCCGCTTGCCGAGGGGGCTGCCGCGGCTGGCGGCAAGGGTGCCGGCGACCGGACCGTCGCGGCCTGAGAAGCCGCAGATCTAGGAGCCGGGGGCCGGACTCGAACCGGCGGCCCACGCTTTACAAGAGCGTTGCTCTACCAACTGAGCTACCCCGGCGGGCTGCTTCGGAGAGTAGCGCGGACTACAGCAGGACTTGGCGAGAACGCTGGTGCAAGGCGCCGCTTGCGGTGCCGCCGAAGAGGTCTGCGGGCTGCCCGTAGACCGCTAATCCCGCTCCGGCAGAGACCTACAGCAGAACCTGGCGCGACCGTTGATGGGTGACGACCTTGCGCTTCACACGCTGCAGCGCGTTGTCGATCGTCTTCGTGTCGCAGCCCAGCTCCTCGGCCATCTCCTCGTAGGACGAGCCTTCGAGGTAGAGGCGCAGCGCGTCGGACTCGAGACTCGACAGGCCGGTTCCGAGCGTGAAGACCAGGCTCTGCAGCTCTTCGGTGGAGATCACGCAGGTCGAGGGCTCGTCGACGCTCGGGCCGGGCAAGGCGTCTCCGAGGGTGCAGTCGCTGTCCGAGTCCTGTCCCGCCGGTGTGTGGCTGAACGAGACGTACTGGTTCAGCGGCGCGTGCTTGAAGCGGGTGGCGGTCTTGATCGCGGTGATGATCTGGCGGGTGACGCAGAGCTCCGCGAAGCTGCGGAACGACGTCTCCTTGTCGGCCCGGAAGTCGCGGACAGCCTTGTAGAGACCGATCAGGCCCTCCTGGATCAGATCCTCGGAATCGCCGCCGGCGAGGAAGTACGAGCTCGCCTTGAGACGGACGAAGCCGGTATAGCGGCGGATCAGGAAGTCGAGCGCGGATGAATCCCCGTTCCGCGCACGCATGATGAGCTGTAGATCCTCAAGCTCGCGTTGAGTCTTCTGAGCGGTTTGAGCGGCGGTCATCTGACGGGCAGCCATGGCTCACTCCGGGGGATTTGCGGGAGGTTCCCGAACGATTGCCTGCTGCATTCGCCCGAAGACTCACCCTGAGGTTGAGGGAGAAGATAGCAAGGGGTCCATGCATTTACAAGTCCTTTGCATTGGACCCAGTATGTTACGAACGTGTGTTCGCGTTCAGCTCTGGCCGCGGCGCAGGCGCTCGAGCCTTGCTGCGGTCTCTTCGTCGAGGCGGCCGCTCAGTCCGTGGGGCCGCTCCGGCTCGAGGCTTGCGTCTTCGCCGGCAGGGCCAAGCTCGACCAGGAAGTTCTGCGACGTGACCCAGCGCACCCCCTGGCCGGCAGTGCCCCGCACGACGTTGTCGGACGAGACCAGCGTCACGGCGCGTTTCGCGCGATTCTCTGCCGCGAGGCGCTCGAGCTCGTGGTCGGCATGCTCGGCATAGCGCACCTCGAGCGGACCGAACGTCCCCTCGTCCCCGATCCCGTCGAAGACGACGATGCCCTGCGCCCCGCGCAGCGCGACGAAGCTGGCGAGCGCGTCGCGCAATTCGCGCACGTCGTCCCACGGGCCTGCGTGCAGCACGTTGAACCCATCGAAGAGCCAGAGATCGTCAGCCACGTTGGCGCTTCGCCTCGTACAGGAGCAGAGAGGCCGCGACGCTGACGTTCAGCGACTCGATTCTTCCGGCGAGCGGGATCGACACTGCGGCGTCGCACGTACGGCGGACGAGCGGGCGCAGGCCCTTGCCCTCCGCCCCGAAGACGAAGGCCGCCCCGCCCGAGAGGTCCGCCTCCCACATCGTCTGCGGGGCGTCTCCCGAAGCCGCATAGACCCAGAGGTCGTTGCCCTTCACCTCCGCGAGATAGCGGGCGAGATTCGTCACGACCGCGATGGGCAGGTGCTCGACGGCGCCCGCCGACGCCCTGCAGACAGCGGGCGTTACGCGAGCCGAGCCGTGCGCGGGGACGACGACGCCGGTGGCCCCGGCCCCTTCGGCGCTACGACAGACGGCGCCGAGGTTACGCGGGTCGGACACCTGGTCGAGACAGGCGAGAAGCGGCCGTTCCCCGCCTGCGAGCTCGTATGCATCGACATAGGGATAGGGCTCGCAGAACGCGAGCACGCCCTGATGGTCACGCGTTCCGGACTCCTCGCTCAGCTCGCGCTCTTGCTTGACGTGAACTCGAGGTCGATCCGTCTCCCGCAGCCATGTCTCCGACTTGACCGCCCGCTCGGTCGCCCAGAGCTCGAGCACCTCGCGCCGCCCACGCAGGGCTTCCCGCACCGCACGACGGCCGTAGACCTGTTCGCGCGTGGTCATTTTGGGACGAGCTGGAAGCCGTCGGCGACATCCCGGACGGCCCATCCAGCCGCCTCGATCTCGGCTCGAAGCCGGTCCGCTTCGTCGAAGTCTCCTGCAGCTCGAGCCGACTGCCGAGCGCTGGCCAGCGCTTGCACGAGGTTCGGCGCGTCGAGTGTCCGGGGCTCGATCCCGAACAGGCCTAGTCCCCGCCGAAGCTGCTCGGTCGCGCCGGTCGATCGCCAGGAATGGAGGACAGCGAGCGCGTCGGGCGTGTTGAAGTCGGTTTCCAGGGCACGCTCGAGCTCGCCCCAGTCGGCTTCGCCGCTCTCATCGACCAACAGGGCGTTCTGGAACGTCTCGAGCTGCGCACGGGCCTGCGCCATGGTCTCGTCGGAGAAGTCGATCGGCTTCGACCAGTGCCCCGTCATGAAGAAGAGCAGCACGGTCTCGCGTCCCCAGCGCTCGAGCGCCTCGCGGATCGTGACGACGTTTCCTTCCGACTTCGACATCTTCTCGCCGGTAAAGCGGAGCATCCCGTTGTGCGTCCAAATCCGCGCGAAGTCGTGGCCGAGCGCTCGCGACTGCGCGAGCTCGTTCTCGTGGTGCGGGAAGACCAGGTCCAGCCCGCCGCCGTGGATCTCGAACGCCGGCCCCAGCAGCTCCTCCGCCATGACCGAGCACTCGATGTGCCATCCCGGCCGCCCACGGCCCCACGGCGAATCCCACGACGTGTCCTCAGCAGGCTTGTTCGCCTTCCAGAGCGCGAAGTCGTGCGGATCTTCCTTGCGGGCTTCCGCGCGCTCTTGCTCGTCCTGCCCTACGACCTCGTCGACGCGCTGGCGCGACAGCTGCCCGTACTCGGGATAGCGGGCGACGCGGAAGTAGACGTCTCCGTCGGCGGCATACGCGAAGCCGCGGTCGATCAGCTCCTCGATGAAAGCGACGATGCCCGGCACCGAGTCCGTCGCCTTCGGCAAATGGTCGGGAAGCCCGAGGCCCAACGCCTCCGTGTCGTCGATGTACCACTGCGTCGCGCGTGCGGCGAGCTCGGCGCTGGACCCGTCGCCCGCGGCTTCGTAGATCTTGTCGTTGATGTCGGTGATGTTGTGGACGAGCGTTACGTCGTAGCCGCTTGCGCGCAGCCAGCTGCGCAACCACATCCCGACGACAAAGGGCCGCGCATTCCCGATGTGGGCGCGCGCATAGACGGTCGGGCCGCAGAAGTACATCCGGATCGGGCCTGGCGGCGGCGGAAGCTCCTCGAGCTGCCTCGAGAGGGTGTTATAGAGCCGCATCGATGCGCCGTTTCATGGAGCACTGATGCTACGCGAGCCCTCGAACCGTTCCAGCTCGCGGGCGACGAGGCGGGCCCATGCACCGGCGCGCGGCAGCGGAACCGCGCGACCCCGGCGCGCGCGCAGCGCCATCCCGTGTACAGCGCCCCTGAGCAGCGTGTACTCGCCGGGCACCCCCAGGGCACGAGCCCGCTCGAAGCCTCGACGCGAATTGGCCGGGCTGACGCCAGGGATGCCCGGCAGCGCACGGTCGAGCGAGCCGTGGATCACGGTCAGGCGGCGGCCACTCAAGGGAGTGACGTCGAGCCGGTCAGGGATCCACGGCGCAAGGCCGAGCACCTCCTCGACGCTGGGCTCGTCCGCGGCCGAGATGCCGACCGCGCCGCCCATCGAGAAGCCGAGCAGAAGCATGCGAGGCGCGTCGACCGCACGGATGGCTTCCCGTGCGTCCTCGATGCACCAGTCGAGGCGCTCCCAAGACTTGATGCGGTAGCGGAGCTCGGCGAAGCCGAGTCGGGGAAAACGCGGAGCCAGCCGCCGCACGAGCCACTCGAGCGACGCGCTCCAGGTTCCCTCGACCTCGGCCCGCTGGCCGCCGTTCATGCAGACGACAGCGGCCCGGTCAGTCGGCCCGATCAAGCGCAACTCGGCCCCGGATGCGAGTCGCGCCATCGGGTCGATGGTACGTCAGGCTGCGGGGCGGAGCTGCTCCTCTTCGCTCGTCGAAGCCGAGGCGTCGATGCGCACGAGGCGCCCGAGCAGCCCGCGCCGCTCCCATTGCGCGGACGCGACAGCGACCTCGACGGGACTGGGCGGAACTACGGTCAGATGAGATTCTCTAGACTTCATGGTGCCTCCGTTCGGGTAGGAAATCGTCATGAACCCAGGAAAGCAGCGGAGGCTTGGAGATCGCTGAGAGGCCTGTAGGAGCTGTGTAAGAAGCCGGCCACTTCGGCCGAGCTCTCCACTAGGGTCGCGGACGTGGAAGCCCTCCTCCTCGCGTGGTTCGCAGAAAACGGCCGCGACTTGCCCTGGCGCCGGACGAAGGATCCGTACGCGATTCTCGTGAGCGAGGTGATGCTGCAGCAGACGCAGGTCGACCGCGTCATCCCGCGCTATCTGGCCTGGCTCGAGCGCTGGCCGACCGCCGCGGCATTGGCGGCCGCGTCGCCGGCGGACGTGATTCGCGCCTGGCAGGGGCTCGGGTACAACCGGCGTGCGCTGAACCTCCACCGCGCTGCCTGCCACGTCGCCGAGCACGGGTGGCCGGACGATCTGACCGTACTCCCCGGTGTCGGCCGATATACAGCGGACGCCGTCTCCAGCTTCGCGCTCGGGCAGCCGGTGCTGCCCGTCGATACGAACGTCCGCCGCGTGCAGGAGCGCACTGGTTACTCGTTCGGGTCCGAGTCCGGTCAGGCGCTCATGGATCTCGGCGCGACGATCTGTCTCGCGCGCGTGCCGCGCTGTGGGATCTGCCCGCTCGCGGAGCATTGCCCATCCCGCGGCCGCCGCTACGAGCCGCTGCGCAAGCAGTCGCGCTTCGAGGGCTCGTTCCGCCAGCGCCGCGCCGAGACGCTGCGCCTCGTCGCGGCCGGCGCACGCGCGTCCGCGGAGCTCGACGCCGAGGCGGTCGCCGCACTACAGCGCGACGGGCTCGTCGAGCTGTCGAACGGCCTGGTGGCGCTGCCGCTCTAGGCCGCGCGAGCGAGCTCGTCCGTGGCCGGACGCGGCAGCTCGTAGCCTCGTACGGCGAGCACGTCGCGAAGGCGCCCTGGCCGGTCGGTGACGATGCCGTCGACGCCGAGGTCGACGAGCGCGTGCATCGTCCACCGGCGGTTCACCGTCCACGGGAGGACGCGCATTCCGGCGGCGTGGGCCTCGCGGACGAGCTTCGGGTTCACGGCATGGTGATGAGGGCCGATTGCGTGCGCGCCGGCGAGAAAGGCGAGCGCGACGAGCTCGCCGTTGAACGGATTGCGGGAGCGCACGGGCAAGCCGGCCGTCCAGGCGGTTCCCGGCTGGACGGTGCTGCGCGTGGCGAGCGCGGTCGTGCGGATCTCGGGGCACAGCCAGCGCGACTCGACGATCACGCGCCAGTCGAACGACTGGACGACGC
>JAWVDL010000078.1:0-4608 GCA_033857355.1 Gaiellaceae bacterium
GAGTCCGACCAGTGCGACGTCGGGACGCTCACGAGCCGTGATCGCGCCCACGTCCGCGACGTGGATCTCTTGGGCGATCACCTCGTGACCGAGACCGCTCACGACGCGGGCAAGAAGGTCCAGCCGATGGGGCCGCTGGTTGGCGATCAAAACGCGCAAGTGATGGGTCCTGTCCACTGCTCCACTCCGGATAGAGATTCGGATAAAGGAGATCGAACAGGCGCGGATCTTGTGCCCGACGTGCGGCGGGGGCGCGAATTCTTGGGCCCGAACGCGACGTCTCTTGAAGGAGATTGTAGCAGGTTTACAGGGGAATTAGGCGGCCGCACGCTCGTCGAGCATCTCGCGTACTCGTCGTGCGAGATCGATCGTGGCGAACGGTTTCTTGAGGAAAGACGCGTCGGAATCGACGACGCCACGGCGGACGACGGCCTCGTCGGAGTAGCCGGACATGTACAGCACGGCCGTATCCGGGCTCGACTCCCGGAGACGCTCGGCAACCTGCCGTCCGCCCAGGCCGGGCATGACGAGGTCGCTGACGAGCAAGTCGATCGGGCCATTGAAGGCCTCGGCAAGCGCAAGCGCATCCTCGCCATCCCCGGCGGGGAGAACCCGATAGTCGAGCGACTCGAGCATCTTGCCGACGACCGCTCGAACCTGCGGATCGTCCTCGACGAGCAGGATTGTCTCGCCGAGACCCCCGGCGGGCGGCGCCGAAACGTGCGGGAGGAGAGGCTTTTGCGTCGCGGTTCCATGGGCGAGTGGGAGATAGATCTTGAACGTCGTTCCCTGGCCTGGCTCGGTGTGTACCCAGATCGAGCCGCCGCTCTGGGTGACGATTCCGTGCACGGTGGCCAGCCCGAGGCCCGTGCCCGCGTCCTTGGTTGTGAAGAACGGATCGAACATCTGCTCGACCGTCTCGGAGTCCATTCCCGACCCGGTGTCGGTGACCGAGAGCATTCCCGAGCGCTCGGCCACTCCATCGGACGCCTGCGTGGCGTCTACGTCGGCGACCCCGACCCGAATCATCAGCCGACCGCCGCCAGGCATGGCATCCCGCGCGTTCACCGCGAGGTTTGCGAGCACCTGCTCAAGCTGGCCTGGATCCCCATGGACGAGTACCGGCTCGTCGCAGAGCTCGGTCACGAGCTCGACGTCCTCGCCGATCAGGGGACGCAGCATCTTGTCCATGTCGCGGACGGTGTCGCGGAGATCGATGGTGTCGGAGCGAAGGACCTGGCGGCGACTAAACGCAAGCAGCTGGCGGGTGAGGGCAGCCGCTCGCTCGGCGCCCGCGAGCATCTCCTCGACTTCCTGGGTGGCATCCGCGCCACGGTCGATTGCGCGCAGCGCGAGCTCGCCGTAACCGCGGATCGCAAGGAGCACGTTGTTGAAGTCGTGCGCGACGCCGCCTGCGAGCCGGCCGATTGCGTGGAGCTTCTGGGCGTGGCGCAACTGCTGCTCGAGCTTCACGCGCTCGTCGTCGGCCTCGTGCCTCTCGCTGATGTCCACTGCGGCCCCGATCTTGCGAACGGCCTGGCCCGTCTCGTCGGCGATGATCCGGCCACGGGAGAGAAGCCAGCGCACGCCGCCATTGGGCCGCACGATCCGGAAGTCCAGCTCGTAGTCTCCGCCCCGCTCCAGCGATTCGGCGAGCTCTCGGTCCATGCGTTCACGGTCGTCGGCGTGAATCAGCGAGAGAAAGAGTGCGTTGTCGGGCGGTGCATCCCCGACTCCGAGGATCTGCCCCATGCTGTGCGACCAGACGGTCGTACCGGTGATGAGATCCACGTCCCACGCGCCGATGCGCGCGATCCCCTGTGCGAGCTCGAGCCGCTCCTCGGCGTGGACGAGCTCCACGTCCGTTCGCTCCTGCCGGCGGGCACGGAGGCCCAGCTCGCTGCGCGCTGTGCGCACCTGGCTGCGCGCGACTAGGCCTGCCATGGCTATCGCGAACAGCATCAGCGCGGCGCGTGCCCCGAGCGGATCGCGCAGATGGGCCGGAAGGATTTCGCTCGCCACGATCAGGACTGTCGCGAGTACAAGGGGAAGCACCGCGAGATAAGCGCGCGCTTCGACGCGACTCCTCACGCGATGAGGCCTTCGCGCAATCCCTTGGCGACGGCCTCGGTGCGATTGCGCACTCCAAGCCGGACCACAGCCTTGTGCACATGCGTGCGAATGGTCTCGGAGGACAGGAAGAGCTCGGCTCCGATCTCGTCGTTCGTGTGGCCCCGGGAGAGCAGGCGCAAGACCTCGCGCTCGCGCGGTGTGAGCCGCGGCGGATCGGTCCGTGAGCCGGCGAGAGCGCCGCCGAGCACCGGGTCGAGGTACGAGCCGCCTTCTGCAACCAGCGCGATCGCGCGCGGCAGATCGGTGAGCGGCGCGTCCTTGAGAACGATGCCGCAAATACCGGCGTCGAGCGCCTCCTGGACCAGCGCGGCCTCCGAGAAGCCCGTGTAGAGGAGGACGGCGGTCTCGGGACGAACCGAGGCGATGGCCCGGGCCAGCTCCACCCCGGTCATGTCGGGCAGCCGCTGGTCGAGAACGGCCACAGCCACGCTGCGGAGCTCGAGCGCGCGAAGCGCCTCGGCACCGGTGCGGGCGGTCGCGGCCACGTCGATGCCCTCGTCCTTCAGGAATGTGGCGACCGAGGCCAGGATCGCGGGATGGTCGTCGGCGAGCAAGCAGGTCGTTGCGTTTAGAGGTGTTGGGTTCATGCCTCTTGCATCGGCCCGGTTCGTTTCGGCCGCAATCGTCTCTACGAACCTCGTCGCGTCCTGCTTTTGCAGGAGGCGCTGTGCGCCTAGCGCAGAGCGGGATCGACGTACAAGCCGCCCGCGGCGGCTCGGGACAAGGCCTCGAGCAAGTTCGAATGAGTGTTGCTCCTCAGCACGATCCCGCGTGCGCCCGCGTCCAGCCCACGAGCGACGGTCGCCGAGTCGGCCTGGCTCGTGCGCAGGACGACGAACGTCTGCCTGCGCGCGATCTCGGTTGCACGGCGTGCGACCTCGAGCCAGTCGAGGTCCGCGAGGCCACAATCGACGACGATCGCGGTCGTAGTTCGCTGTTGCAGGATCTTGAGAGCCTCGATACCGGTCGGCGCGGCTCCGACCACGCCGATGCCCTCCCGCGCCAGCAGCGGTTCTAGCTCGTCATGCTCGTCGTTGCCGGCAAGCAGACAGACGAGGCCCGGCGGAGCCGTGGTGGGATCGAGCGACACGACCAAGGATCGGCGCGATCGGCCACCGCCGCAATCCGATCTTGGAACCTGTCGCCATCGTCGTTTCGCAGGACGGGTGCTTTCAGGTGATGAGCGACTCGCGCAGGGCCCGTGCGACTGCCTGCGTGCGCGTGTCAGCCTCGAGCTTGTCCATTGCTTTCTTCACGTGTGACCGAACCGTCAGTGGAGAGATCGACAGCACCTCGGCGACCTGGATGTTTCGCATCCCGTCGGCAAGCAGTCGCAGCACCTCACGCTCGCGCTTCGTCAGTGTGTGCAGGCGCTCGGCAGCCTGGGGTCCCGCCAGGAGACCGGCGAGCGCCGGATCGACGTACGTCCCACCCCCGGCGACGATGCGGATCGCCCTCGCCAGATCGTCGAGCGGCGCCTCCTTGAGCAGAAAGCCGCGCGCCCCGGCGTCGAGCGCCTCCAGCAGCACCGGGCGATCCCCTCCGGCGGTGTAGAGGATGACCGCGGTTTCGGACCCGGCCTGCGACAAGCGCCGCGCGATCTCGATCCCGTTCGGCTCGGGCATCCGGATGTCGAGAACCGCCACCTCCGGGGCGAGATCCTGGATCAGCTGGAGCGCATGCCCCCCGTCGACGGCCTGACCCACGAGCTCGACGTCGTCCACCTCTTCGAGGAACCGCGACACCGCATCGACGATCGCCGGATGGTCGTCCGCGAGGATGCAGCGGTGATGTACTGTCGACAGCGGTGGCGACCTAAGTCATGGACGTGGTGGGTCCGCAGGTGAGCCTACCGCGGAGGCGCGCATCAGGAACGGGGGGCGTGCTCGAGCATCAACTGTGCGACCTCCCGTGCGGACAGAGCCGCGCCGACGACGCCGTTCAGGGCCTGGATGATGGCTCCGAGCAGCAACAGCTGGATGCGAGCCGCGAACTCGGCCGGATCGCCAACTCCGGCCTCCTCGGCGAGCGATGCGATGAACTGCCTGATGTCCCGGAGCCGAGCGGCCGCGGTAGCTCCGAGCGGGCCCTCCTCTCCCCGCTCCTCGACCGAGACGTTGGTAAACAGACAGCCGCGGTATCCGTCCTGACGGAACCATTCGTCGAACGCGTCGAACACCGCCAGAAGCTTGGCTTCAGGCGTTTCGCCACCGGCCAGGCTGACTCGCTCGAACCACCCGTGCGTCCAGACCTGCTCGTGCCGGTCGAGCACGGCCAAGACGAGTTCCTCTTTCGAACGAAAGTGGCGGTAGAGCGTGGTCTTCGCCACGCCGGCGTCGGCGACGATCCGGTCGACCCCGACTGCGGTCACCCCGTGGGTCCGGAAGAGCTCATAGGCCGTGAGGAGCGTGCGCTCCCGCGCGTCGGCAAGCGCGACGCCGTCGACGTTGACCGGCTCGGGGGGCACCCGGTCGG
>JAWVDL010000079.1:0-2580 GCA_033857355.1 Gaiellaceae bacterium
GAGCGCAAGGAGAAGAACCTCTGGTCCGAGCTCGGCGAGGGCGAGCCCGTGCGCGTGATCGAGGTCGAGGACGAGCACGCGGAGGCCCGCTACGTCGCCGCGAACATCGCCGCCCTCGTCGAGGAGGGCTACGCCGGGGCGGAGATCGCGGTCTTCTACCGCACCAACGCGCAGTCCCGCGTGCTGGAGGACGTGCTCGTGCGCCAGGCCATCCAGTACCAGGTCATCGGGGGCCCGCGCTTCTACGAGCGGGCGGAGGTCAAGGATCTGATCGCGTACCTGCAGGTGATCGACAACCCGTACGACGCGGTCTCGCTGCAGCGGATCGCCAACCGGCCGCGCCGCGGAATCGGCGACTCGTCGCTCGCGCGCCTGCAGAGCTACGCCGACTCGCACGGGATCTCGCTCTGGGAGGCGACCGAGTTCGCGGAGGAGGCCGGGGTCGGCGCGGCGCCGCAGAAGGCCGTCGCGCAGTTCCGCACGTTGATCCAGTCGCTCCAGTCGGGAGCCCTGGACATGGCCGTCCCCGAGCTGATCGAGCGCGTGCTCGAGCAGAGCGGGACCATGGATGCGCTCGAAGCCGAGCGCACGATCGAGGCGCAGGGCCGGCAGGAGAACCTCCAGGAGCTCGTCGGTGTGGCGCGCGAGTACCAGGAGACGGCCGCCGAGCCGAACCTGTCCAACTTCCTGCAGGAGATCTCGCTCTACTCCGACCAGGACGCGATCCGCGGCGAGGGCTCGCTCGTGACGTTGATGACGATCCACAACGCGAAAGGCCTCGAGTTCCGCGCCGTCTTCCTGATCGGCATGGAGGAGGGCATCTTCCCGCACTCGCGCTCGATCGAGGAGAACTCGATCGAGGAGGAGCGCCGCCTTGCGTACGTGGGCATGACGCGTGCGCGCGAGCGGCTTACGCTGCTGCACGCGTCGTCGCGCTCGCTCTGGGGGAACCGCGGCTACAACCTCGCCTCGCGGTTCCTCGACGAGCTGCCCGACGCGCACACCGAGCGCGACCGGCTGCGGCCGACGTCGTGGTCGAGCTACGGCCAGCCGAAAGAGGTCGCGCCCCGGGACGACGTGCCGCAGCTCTCCACGGGCGACTCTGTCCGGCACGGCACGCTCGGGGAGGGAGTCGTGACGCGAATCGAGGCCGGCGGCGTCGTCACGGTCCGCTTCGCCGAGGACGGCGCCGAGCGGCGGCTGATGCTCGACTACGCACCGCTGGAAAGGATCTGATGGCGATCGAGGTGCGGCCCGCGGCCGACCAGGCCGAGTTCCGCCAGGGCCTGGGCGCGATCGGCCACTTCTTCGGCTGGGAGCCGTCCGAGGAGGACTCCGAGCGCTTCTCGAAGTTCCTCCCGGTCGAGCGCATGCTCGTCGCCACTGACGGCAAGGCAATCGTGGCCGCATCGGGGGCGTTCCCGTTCGAGATGACAGTCCCGGGCGCGAGGGTGCCCACCGCGGGGGTGACCGTCGTCGGCGTCCTGCCGACGCACCGCCGCCGCGGGATCCTCAGCGCGATGATGCGCCGCCAGCTCGACGACACGCGCGCGGGCAACGAGCCGCTCGCGGCGCTCTGGGCCTCGGAGCCGACGATCTACGGTCGCTTCGGCTACGGGCTCGCGTCGTTCTGCGGCGAGATCGAGATGCCGAGGGAGCGGGCCGCCTTCGCGGGCTCCGGTGGCGTGCGCGGCGAGGTTCGGATCGTCACCGCCGAGGACGCCCTCGAGAGCTTCCCCGCGCTCTACGACGCTGTTCGCGTCGAGCGGCCGGGAATGATGAGCCGCACGCGCGACTGGTGGGAGCACCGCCGCCTGCGCACCCAGACACACGAGTCGGGCGGGCCGCTGGCCTGCGCGCTGCTCGAGCTCGACGGGGTGCCGGCCGGCTACGCGCTCTACCGCGTGAACCAGAAGTTCGACTCCGTCGGCACCGTGGGGCACATCAGCGTGCTCGAGGCGCTCGGGACGAGCGCCGACGCGACGCGCGAGATCTGGCGCTACCTGTTCGAGTTCGACTGGACCTCGCGAATCATGGCCGGACGGCTTCCGGTCGACCACGAGCTGCTGCTGCTCGTAGCCGATCCGAGTCGGCTGAAGTTCACGGTCACAGACGCGCTCTGGGTGCGGCTCGTCGACCTGCCCGCGGCGCTCGGCGCGCGGAGCTATGCGGGAGACGACCCGGTCGTCTTCGACGTCTCCGATCCGTTCCTGCCGGACAACGCGGGCCGCTGGCGCCTCGCGGGCGGCCAGGCTGAGCGGACCGAGGAAGAGCCCGACCTGCGCCTCGACGTGACGGCGCTCGGCTCCGCGTATCTGGGCGGGATGACGTTCAGCGAGCTCCTGCGGGCGGGGCGGATCGAGGAGCTGCGCGAGGGCGCGGCGGCGCGTGCGGACGATCTGTTCCGCGCCGAACGCGCGCCCTGGTGCCCGGAGATCTTCTAGATCCGCTTTAGGCGCGCCGCGGTGAGAGCCGCACGCGCCGCGTTCGCTCCGGGAGCGCCGTGCACTCCGCCGCCTGGATAGGCCGACGCCGAGGCCAGATAGAGGCCGCGGATCACCGTCTCCGGCCGTCCGAGCC
>JAWVDL010000080.1:0-3985 GCA_033857355.1 Gaiellaceae bacterium
CGACTCGACATCCGGAGGGAAGATGCTGGCAGCGACCACAGGGAGCGCAGGATGCAGGCGACGCGCTTCGACCGCGAGGTCGGCGCACGCCGGGTCGGCCGACTCGACCAGTACCAGGTCGATCGTCGCCGCCGTCTCGGGCGTCACGCTCCACAGGGCAAGAGGCTCGTGGCCCAGCCGGCGGATCATGTGCTCGAACAGTTGGCGAACGTCGGGATTGGGTTCGCTGATCAGGATTCTTGACATCACTTCCAGACCTTGTCCTGCGCGGGATGCTGTCGCAATGGGCCAAGTGGTATGAAAACCGTATGAAGCGCCGAATCCTCGTTGTGGACGACGACGCGGACATCCGCGAGCTCGTTCGCACCCTGCTCGAGCGCGCCGGCCACGAGGTCGTCGAAGCCGAGGACGGCCGCGCGGGGCTCAAGGCGCTCTACGCCGCTCCCGCCGATCTGGTCATCCTGGACGTCACGATGCCGGAGCTCGACGGCTGGGCGACGCTCGAGCGCATCCGCGACGTCAGCGAGGTGCCGGTGCTGATGCTCACCGCGCGCGCGGACGAGCTCGAGCGCGTGCGAGGGCTCACGGGCGGGGCCGACGACTACGTGGCCAAGCCGTTCGGCCGCCAGGAGCTCGTCGCGCGCGTGCAGGCGCTCCTGCGCCGCTCGGGCGAGCGGGCGGAGCGGTCGGAGACGTACGCGGACGACTCGTTGACGGTTGACTTCGCGCAGCGCGCGGTCAAGCGGGAGGGCCGCGAGGTGCAGCTCACGCCGCTCGAGTTCAAGCTGCTCGCCACGTTCGTCCGCCATCCGAACCAGGTGCTGAGCCGCGATCAGCTGCTCGAGCTGGTCTGGGACGATCCGTTCGGCGTCTCGCCGGACCAGGTCAAGCTCTACGTGGGATATCTCCGGCGCAAGCTCGATCCGGACGATCCGGAGCGCGCGCCGATCGAGACGGTGCGGGGCTTCGGCTACCGCTACCGCCGCAATTAGCGGGTTTCGCCTCCTACCCGATTCATACCGAGGCGCCTCTCGCATTCCGTCCCTGCCCGACGAGAACGTGACCAGACCAACGGCCCCTCTCGGAAGGAATGCAGATGAAGCGCAACACCCTCATGAAGCTCCTAGGCTCGTTCGCGGTGCTCGGCGCCGCGGCCAGCATCACAGGCCTGGGCACCTTCGCCACGTTCACGAGCTCGACCTCGGCCAGCCAGTCGATTGCATCTGGCACCGTGTCCATCAACCTCGGCGCCGTCGGCGCCGCCAACCGCCTCACGATCGGCGCGGCCAACATGGTCGCCGGCGACACCGTCCAGCGTGCCGTCGACCTCATCAACACCGGCACGGGCACCTCTGACCCGCTCGCCTCGATCCAGCTCACGACCAGCGCGTCGCCGAGCTCGGCTCTCGACACCGACACGGTGACAGGGCTCCAGATGTCGATCGACAAGTGCTCGGTCGCATGGACGGAGTCGGCTGCGCCCTACACGTACACGTGCGGCGGCACGACCAGCGCCGTCCTCACCACGCGTGCCGTGATCGGAGCGAGCCTCGCGCTGACGAACCTGTCCGCGCTCACCACCGGCTCGACCGACCACCTGCACGTGACCCTCACGCTGCCTGCGGCGGCGCCGAACGCGCTCCAGGGCAAGACGTCCGGGATCTCGTACACCTTCGACGCCACGCAGCGCGCAGCTGTCAGCAAGTAGTCGAAGAGAGAACGGGGCCGGAAGATGAACTCCAACGAGCAGCGGCAGGCGCGGCGGACGATCGAGAAGATCGCCCGTGGCGCCCTGCTGCTGCTCGTCGGGTTCGCGGCCGCAACGTTCCTGCTCCTGGCGATCGGCCCGCGGCTCGGGTGGTACCGGCCGATGACGGTCCTGTCCGGAAGCATGGGACCGACGTTCTCCCCTGGCGATCTCATCCTCGTCCGCCCCGAGCCGATGCGCGACGTGCGCGTCGGCCAGGTCATCTCCTTTCGCGTGCCGACCGGCGCGCACCAGGTCGAGACGCACCGGGTGATCAAGCTCGTGCGGAGCGGCGACCATCCGATCGTCCAGACGCAGGGCGACGCCAACGATCGCCGCGACCCCTGGACTGCCGAGCTTCACGGAACGACCGCGTGGCGCGAGTCGGTCGTCATCCCGTACGCGGGCTACGCGATCCACGGCTTGCGCAGTCGCGCTCTTCGCCTTTCCGCCGTGCTCGTCGCACCGGCGCTCCTCGCTCTCCTGTTCATGCTCGACCTCTGGCTGCCCAGCGCGCGCAAGGAGCAGTATGCGACCTCCTAGGCGACTCGTCGCTGCGGTCATCGCCGCCCTGGCGCTCGGCGCGGCCTCGACCGCGACCGCGCAGTTCACGAATCCCGCGACGGCCGGCCCGATGAGCCTCGCCAGCGCGACGCTTGCCCCGCCGACCGCGGTGACGGCAACGCAGACGAATTGCAAGAACACCAAGCCTCCGACGAACACGGTCGGCTGGACGGCGACCTCATCCGCGTTCGCAACCGGGTACCGGATCGAGCGCGCGACGACGAGCGGCGGGCCGTACAGCCTTGTCGCCAGCGTGGCGATCGCGACGACCTCGTACCTCGACGCGGACCCGGCCCTCGCCTCCTCGACGACGTACTACTACCGCGCCGTTTCCACGTACCAGTCCTGGACGAACGCCTCGGGCCAGGTCGCGCTGACGACGCTCAGCAACAAGTGCCTCTAGCCGGCGCCTAGTACAAAACGGGGATCCCCGGCGCTGCAGAAGGCGGATGCGGATCGACCCGTCGCGCGTCGATGACTCGAGAGGATGGAACCTTCCACTGCATCCGTCGTGCGGAGTCGTCTCCTCTGGCAAGGCTACGCCGCGGTCGCGCTCGTGCTCGGTGTCGTCTACTTCAACCTTCCCAACGGCTCCGACGTCCAGCTGATCGTCTACCAGCTGTTCGGACTTGCAGCCCCGATCGCGATCGTGGTCGGTGTCCGCCGCCACCGCCCGGCTCGCTACCAGCACTGGCTCCTGTTTGCCGCCGGGCTCTCCTGCTGGGTCATCGGCGACGGTTACTGGGATTCTTACCGCTGGCTTCTCGGGCGTCAGGCCCCCTACCCGTCGCCCGCCGACGTCGCCTTCTTGTTCGGGTATCCCCTGCTGATCGCCGGTGTCCTCGTGCTGTTCCGCGGTTGGGGCCGCCCGCGGATCGGGGATCTCCTCGACGGGGCCATCGTGGCCGTCGTCGGGGCGATGATCGCCGCGCCGGTTCTCCTCCAGCCGCTGCTCGCAGCGGGCTCGAGCGCCTACGAGACCGCGATCGTCATCGGGTTCCCCGTCGGGGACTTCCTCGTCGCCATCGTCGTCGTCCAGCTCGTCTTCCGGACCGGCCTCCGGAACGCCTCGCTCCGCTTCTTCATGGTCGGGACCGTCGTCCTCGTGGTCGCCGACGCCGTCTACAGCTACCTGAACACGCACGGGGGCTACACCAGCGGAACGGGCATCGACGCGGGCTGGCTCGCGAACTACGCGCTCTGGGCGGTCGCGGCCCTCCACCCGTCCATGGCTTCGATGGGCTCGGTCGCCGCGCGCAAAGCTCGAGGAGTTTCGGTGTGGCGGATCGGGCTGCTCGTCACCGCGCTCCTGGCAGCTCCGGTGGCTCTGATTGTGGAAACCCAGACCGGCGATGCGGTCGGACCGGTCGACCTCAGCGCGATCATCGTCCTGACGCTGCTCGTCGGGGCCCGCTTCCTCCTGCTCCAGCGCGAGCGCAATGCAGCGCAGGACGCGCTCGCCGTCAGCGAGCAGGAGTACCGCGAGCTCTTCACCGAGGCAGACGAGGCGCGAGCCGCATTGGCCTCGCAGAACGACCAGCTCCGCGAGCTCGACAGCTTGAAGGACGACCTGATCTCGCTCGTCTCGCACGAGCTCCGCACTCCTTTGACGTCGATCGTCGGCTACCTCGATCTCGTCGTCGAGGACGAAGAGACGCTGACCGAAGAGCAGCA
>JAWVDL010000081.1:0-3167 GCA_033857355.1 Gaiellaceae bacterium
GCTCTGCAGGCCCGAGCGGGAGCACGGGGCCGCTCAGATAGCCGAGGTTCGGATCGCGGAACTCACGTGCGATCGCCTCGATCCAGCCGGGATCGGCCACGCAGTCATCGTCGAGGACGGCGACGACAGGGGCCGTCGTGGCCCTCACCGCGTCGTTCTGAGCCGCTGCCAGACCACCGGGCCGCGCGCGGATCCGGCGGACCGGGGGATTGAGCTCCTCGGTGGGCGGCTCGGCGCTCTGGTCGGCGACGACGATCTCCACCGGCTGCCGCCGGCCCCCGGCCAGCGATGCGAGGCAGCGCCCGAGGGCGTCCGGGCGGTCCCGCGTGGAGATCGCGACGGCGACTTCGGGCTCGTCAGCCACGGAGCCTCGCCGACCGTGCGGCAACGCGTGCCAGCGCCCGGGTCAGGTGGAGAAGGAGCGCGGCGCGCCTCCTCAGGCGCGTCGGCTTGGGCAGTCGCTCGTACTTCGCGAACGCCGTCTCGAGCTCGCGGACGTCCCGTGCCGCGGCCGCGGCACGGGACAGAGTCAGTCCGCGGCTATCGGCGAAGAGCAGGCGCCACGCGGCTTCGCGGTCGATGCGTTGCGCCACGCCGGCGCCGGCCGGACCGAGGCGCCGCATGTTGTCGCGGCTGATGCGATCGACGTCGTCCACTTTCGCCGCGAGCGCGGCAGTCAGTGAATCCCGGGTGTCGCGGTAGCGGGCGAGCGTGTCGGGCAGGGCGGCAACGCTGCCCGTGAAGGCGAGTCGCGACCAGAGGTCGTAATCCTGGGCATAGGCAAACTCCTCGCGAAAACCGCCGAGGCGCTCGACATCGTCTCTCCGAAACATCACCGAGCTGTTCGTGAACGCGTTCAGAAACAGGAGCCGCCAGCGCACTCCGAGCGCCTCCGTCGGCACGTGCCGGATACCGGACACGCTCCCGTCGTCTCGAATCCGCAGGTATGAGCTCGCCAGGATGGCGACGTCCGGGTTCACGTCGAGGAACGCGGCCTGGCGCTCCAGGCGCTCCGGCTCGGAGATGTCGTCCGCGTCCTGCCGTGCCACGTACCGGCCGCGTGACTCGGCCAGGCCGCGGTTGAGGCTCTTGATCAGGCCGAGGTTCCTCTCGTTTCGAAGCACTCGCAAGCGCGAGTCCGCATGGTGGGCGAGGATCTGCGTCGTCGCGTCCGTCGACCCGTCGTCGACGACGAGGAACTCGAAGTCTTCGAACGTCTGCGCGAACACGCTGCCGATCGACTCTTCGAGGTGCCGTTCGCCGTTGTAGACGGCCATCAGGACGGTTACGGCCGGATGGACGCTCACCGGCGCCGAAGCGTGCGAAGGATGGAGCGGCGCGCGACGATCGCCGCAAGCTCCGCCCGCCGCTCGAGCACCGCGGCCGAGCGGCTCGTCCTCAGGGCCTCTCGCGCCTGGGCGCGGGCCGCGTCCCGATCGCCGGCACCCAGCAGCCGGCGCGCGCGCTTCAGGGCTCTCAACGCAATCACCTCGAGGGCCTCCGCCGTCAGCTCGTCCCGGCGGTCGGGTGGCAGCACATCGCGGTTCAGCTCGACAACGCGGCGCAGATTCTGGACATTGAGCCCTGTCTGCAGCGTCCCGCGCGACAGAGAGCCCGAGCGAACCCGGTAGAGGGCGAGCGGATCGACGACGTGGAAGACGCGCGTGTGCGCTGCGATGCGCGTCCACATCTCCCAATCCTCGGCGTCGCCGACCCGGTCGTCGAAGCCGCCCAGCTGCTCGTAGACGGCGCGGCGCACGGTCATCGCCGGAGTCTGCACGCGCTGCCAGCGGGCGATGCGCTCGAGCCAGTCGTCGATCACACCGTCCGCATCGGCCTCGAGCGGCGCGATCGCCGTCCAGTGCCCTGCGTCGTCGATGGCGATGTAGCGGCAGAAAGCCGCCCCGACCTCGCTTTCGGCAAATGCGGGTTCGAGCGCCGCATAGAACCCCGGGCGCACCGCGTCGTCGCCGTGCAGGACGTGCACGAGCTCGCCCCGTGACCGCGCCAGGCACGCGTTGAGGTTCGCGACGTGCCCGACGTTGCGCGGCTGCCGGTAGAACGAGACGCGACCGCCATAGCGCCGCACCACGCCCTCCGGGTCGTCGGTCGAGCAATCGTCCACGACCTCGATCTCCATCCGGGTGGGGCCGGGATCCTGCGCCAGCACACCGTCGAGCGCTGCCGGAAGGTAGGCCGCGGACTGGTACGTCGGGATCATCACCGACCAGCTCGGACGCGGTTCGCCCGCCGGAACCGCGTCGATTCGTGGGCGATGAGCTGCGCTCACGCGCGCCGACTCCCCCGAAGGCGCTGACGTAGGCGGTCGAGGATCGTCGTATCCCCGAACGCAAGGCCGAGCCTGAACCGCAGCCGGGAATCGGAGCCGTAGACCAGGGTGCGCCGCAACGCGTGCAAGGGCGTCGCGGGTCCGTTCCGGCCCGCACTGACGGTGAGCGCCGAGGTGAAGCCGGCGCGCCTTGCCGCCTCCGCAGTCGCGACGTTCCACTTGCCGTACGGGTACGCGAACGCGCTCGGCGGTGCGCCGAGCCGCTCGGCGAGGTCTGTGCGTGAGCCTGCGATCTCCGGGTCCAGCTCGTCCTCGGGAAGCTCGGTGAGGATGGGGTGGGTCCGTGTATGGGCACCGATCTCGAGGCCCCTCTGGCGCAGTGCGTCCACGTCCTCCCAGGATACGAGCGGCCTTCGTGCGAGCTCCCCGTCTCCCTGCCAGACCATTCCCTCGCCGACGCGCGTGCTGACGAGGAAGAGCGTCGCGGGCAGTCGCAGGCGCGCCAGCACGGGAGCCGCGAGCTTTCGCGTGTCCTCGTAGCCGTCGTCGAAGGTGATCACCACCGATCTCGCCGGGGGGAGGCGGTGCGTCCGGTGGAGAGCCACGAGATCGTCGAGGGTGAGCACCGGGCAGCGACGGGCAAGTGTGCGCATCTGCCGCTCGAAGGATCGCCGCGGGACGATGAAGCGACTCGGCTTCTCTCCGTCGGCGCCGACGGCGTGGTACACGAGGATCGTCGTTCCCTGCGTCAGTTTCAGCCACGTGTCGCGATCCCGGAGCGCGCGCCGAACGCCACGCCAGTAGCTCGTGAGCTCGAGCAGTCGGCGCGCACCCTCGCGACGGCCCACGAGCAAGGCTATGAGGCCTGGAGGCAGTC
>JAWVDL010000082.1:0-3693 GCA_033857355.1 Gaiellaceae bacterium
GGGGTCACGCGGGAGGCCGAGCGCGCGCGGCAGCACGCTCGTCCCGCCGCCGGGCACGAAGCCGAGCGGGATGTCCCCGTCCGCGCCGTTCAGCACCTCGTTGAACCCGCCGTCCCCGGAGAAAACGACGATCGCGTCGTAGTCCCGACAAGATTCCTCGACGAGCTCGGTCGCGTGCAGCGGCCGCTCGGTCAACATCGCAGTCACGTCCCCGGCGGCGCGGAGCTCGCGCTCGACCGCCGCGAGCCGCTCGTCGTCGACGCCACTGGCGAACGGGTTGACGATCAGGGCGATCCGCGGCACGGCTGGGCCGCGGATGTTACGCCGCCGCCGCCTAGGCGGGCCGGACGGCGACCGCCAGAGCCACCGCGCGGCATCCGGGCAGCGCGTTCAGCCGCAGGTGCCCGGCGACGCCGTGGCCCTCGAAGTCCGTCTCGGCCTCGTAGCGCTCGGCGTCTCCGCGCCCGAGCCGATAAGCGGCCCGCGGCAGCCTGGCTCGGTAGAAGTCGCGCGCCCCGCGCAGCGTCCCAGGCACCCGAGCTTCGACGATCCTCGAGCCGAGACGCGACGAGCGCGCCTCGAAGATCGTCCCGCGGGGGACGGGAAAGCTTGCAGGGAGATCGGCGGGGCGCGCGATCCGCGTGCCGGCGGAGAGACACGGCGAAGCCGCTCCGGCCTGCTGTCCGCTAGAGCCGCGGCCGGCGAGGGCTAGGCCGGCCGCAAGCAGGAGGATGAGCGGAACCGACGCGCGCGCCAGTCCCGCTTTCCATCCGATGAGCCTCACCCGGTCACCTTCGATCCCTGGACGTGCAGGGTTCGGGTGCCGGCGTTGTTCGTCTCGCTCGACTCGTCGATCGCGCCCGCCGGATCGGCGGTCACCGCGATCACATGGTCGCCGTTCGCACCGTTCGTGCTCCACTGGACCGTCGCCCGGCCGAAGCTGCCGACGGCGATCGACGGGATCGTCTGCAGGCTTCCCACCTGGACGCCGTCGACGGTGAAGCGCACCTTGACGGAGGACGCAGCCAGGGTGCCCGCGTTGTGCACGGTTCCGACGATTGTGACGCTGTGGCCGGTGCTCGACTTCTGGGCGAAGTAGCCGACGTCGCCGTTCGCAACGACGAGATCCGGCTTCGGCACGACGCAGTTCTCGTTCCCGTGCACCGTGTACTCGCCGCTCCGCGCGAGGCTGTCCGGCATGTTGTCGGGCGTGATGCTGCCCGCGACCGCGTTCACAGACACGCGCGTGAGGAAGCTCGTGAGCTTGTCCCCCGCCTTCACGCCGATCGCGTCCCGCGCGAGGACGATCCGGATCGTGCCGTCGGCGGAGTACGAGCTCGAGGCGTCGGCCGCGCCGGCCTGTGTCCCGGTGTAGCCCGTGCCGGTGCCATAGCCGTACGTGACGGTTCCGAGCGCGTCGGTCTTCATCCGCACCCAGTGATCCGTACCGTCGGGCTCGGAGAAGAGAACCGGCCAGACCGTGTTCTTCGGCACGCTCTCGAGGCTGGCCATCTTGAGGATGAACTCGATCTTCCCGAGCCCGATCGAGCGCGGCTCGGCGATCGAGAGCGCCTGCACGTCGTGCCCCGGATCCTTGTCGAGGGAGTCGCCGGAGCCGTCGGTCAGGACGGTCACGCCCGTCTCGTCACAGGGATTCCCGGCCGCCGCCGGGGCCGGGCCTGCGGTCGGCGCCACCGCCTGGCACGAGGGGCCTTCGCCCGCGGCGTTCACGGCCGTGACGCGGTAGACGTAGCTTTGACCGGCCGTGAGGGCCGTGTCGTTGTAGCTCCGCTGGGCGGCGCCGACCGATGCGAGCAGCGTCGTCGAGCCGGCGGAGGTACCCCGGTAGACCTTGTAGCCGGTGATCGCGGAGCCGTGGTCGTCCGGCTCGCTCCAGGAGACGAGATTCGCCGTCCCGTTCGCCTTCGCGGTGACGGCCGGCGCCGCAGGTACGCCCGCGACGTCGTACGCCGCGAAGAGCCGCTTGCCGCTGACCTGGCGCGCGATCGACGCGATTGCCGTGAAGCTGCCGGGCCCGCCGGTGACGCACGCGTCCACACAGCCGTCGGCATACCCGATCAGCGTGCGACCCTGCGCGTCGACGGTTGCGTCGTTGAAGTCGAGCAGGTTGCGCGTGCCGTTCGGGCACCCGTTGAAGCCTCCGGCGCAGATCGATCCCTTCTGCACCGGATCGTTGGGCGTGGCATTCACCGTCGTCCAGGTCGCCCCGCCGTCGTAGGTCGTCGCGACGTACAGGTACCAGACGCCCGGCCAGTTCGGGTTGTCGCCGAAGGCGCCCGCGGACGGCTCGGTCGTGCCGAGGAAGCCCACCGACGCGCGGCCGGGATCGCCGGCGACCGCGACCGAGAACGCCGCGTGGTTCACGCCGAAGGGCGCGCCCACGTCGAAGACGTTCGACCACGTGCGGCCCTGGTCGTGCGAGACCGCGACCTTCTCGTGCCCGTCGGCGTCGGCATAGCCCAGGTAGACAGTGCCGTCGGAGGCGATCCCCACGGAGGGATCCCAATCGCCCTTCGTGCTCTGAGGCACGGTTCGGACCGCCCAGGTCAGGCCGTTGTCCTCCGAGACCACGACGCCCTGGTGCCCGCCGCAGTCCTTGTTCGGGACGTAGACCGTGCCGTCGGGCGCGACCTTCACGTGCCCGTGTAGGCCCGTGCACTCGGAGGTGTAGATCGGCACCGCCGGATTGAAGGTCACACCGCCGGTGTCGCTGCGCGCGCAAAGCGCCGCGACGAGGTCCTGCGAGCAGTAGTAGACGGCGTTCGGATAAACCGGCGTGCCGCTGAGAGGCGCGTGATAGGGACCGCCGCCGATCGTCTGGTGGTCGACACCGCCGTTGCCGGGGCCGCCCTCGGACTGCGTCCACGTCGTTCCGTCGTCGTCGGTGAGCGCCGCGAGGCTCGTCGTCCCGGAGAGCTGCGAGGAGAACCAGCGCCCGGTCTGGTGGTCGCAGAAGCCGATCGGGTCGAGCGAGGCAGCCGACGCGGTCAGGAAGCTGACGTTCTTCCAGGTCGGGGTCCCCGGCGACGCGCAGTCGTCGAAGCTCACGCGGAGCGCGTCGAGACCGGCCTGGAACATCACGTTGCCGCTCTTCCAGTTCGCGCCGATCGAAGGCTCGCCGGAGCTCTGGCCGCCGACGTCGGCGGGAGCGGCGTAATCCGCATACGTGATGTGCTCGCTACCGACGGACGACGGCGTCGCCGCGCCCGCGCCGACAAGGGTCGCGCTGGCGCTGTAACTCTGCAGGCCCGGCGACGGCGCGAAGGGAGAGGCCGTGACCGTGTACGTGCCGGCCGGAGGATTGACGAGCTTCACCGTCTCGAGCTGGCTCGGCGCGTTGCCCGAGGAGCCCGCGAGGTCGCCGGACGGGCTGTAGACGTAGAGATCCCAGTCGCCGGCGGCGAAGGGCTGCAGCTCGATGTCGACCTCGTAGGAGCCGGTCGGAGGCTGGATGGTCAGCTTGTAGTTGTCGCAGGCCGGGTTGTTCGGACCCGCGCACGCTGTGCCGGGCAGCGGGGCCTTGAAGGGGCCGCTCCACATGACGACGGGGTTCGAGGAGCTGATCGTCCCCGAGTCTGGCGTCGCCGCCTCGGAGCCCGCGAGCGGCACGAGCGCCGCCAGCGCGAGAACGACGAGCAGGACGAGCTTGAACGGACGGAGCGTCCGAGGCCG
>JAWVDL010000083.1:0-4068 GCA_033857355.1 Gaiellaceae bacterium
CGGAGGAGCGGCGGCAGGACGTCGGCCACGCGGTCGGCGCCGAGCCGCGCGATCAACGTCAGGCGGCCCGGAAGCCGCTGCGGATTCAGGCGCTCGCAGAGCTCGAGAGCCTCCTCCGGCGTCGCGCCGGGCCCGAGCTTCACGCCGAGCGGGTTGTGCACGCCGGAGAAGAACTCGACGTGCGCGCCATCGGGCTGCCGCGTGCGCTCCCCGATCCAGAGCATGTGCGCGGAGCAGTCGTACCAGTCGCCGGTGAGCGAGTCCTGCCGCGTCAGCGCCTGCTCGTAGTCGAGCAGCAATCCCTCGTGACTCGTCCAGAAGTCGACCTCGTGCAGCGCCGCCGCGCTGAGATCGACGCCGCACGCTTCCATGAAGCGCAGCGCGCGCTCGATCTCGGTCGCGAGCGCCTCGTACCGCCGGCCTTCGCGGGAGGACGCGACGAACTCCTGGTTCCAGACGTGCACCTGGCGGAGATCGGCGAAGCCGCCTTTCGTGAACGCCCGCAGGAGGTTCAGCGTCGCCGCCGACTGGTGGTAGCCGCCGAGCATCCGGTCCGGGTCGGGCACGCGTGCCTCCGCCGTCGGCGTGTCTCCGTTCACCATGTGGCCGACGAAGGACGGGAGGTCGTCGTCACCGACCCGTTCCGTGGGCGACGAGCGGGGCTTCACGAACTGGCCCGCGATCCGCCCGATCTTGACGACCGGAAGCGCGGCGCCGAACGTCAGCACGGCCGCCATTTGCAGGTGGATCTTCAGCTTGTCGCGGATCGACGGCGCCGAGAAGTCGTCGAACGACTCCGCGCAGTCTCCGGCCTGCAGCAGGAAGGCGCGACCTTCGGAGACCTGGCCGAGCGCCGCGACGAGCGCGCGCGCCTCGCCGGCGAAGACGAGCGGCGGCAGCTTGGCGAGCTTTTCGCGCGCGGAGGCCGCGCGCGACTCGTCCGGCCATTCGGGCTGATGCCGAGCGGGCAGGTCGCGCCAGGAAGTCGGAGACCAAACGGGAGCCGTTGCCATCGATTTGAGTGTAGATAGCGATAATCGGCGCGATGCGAATTTTCAGCGGCATCCAACCCACCGGCGCCAAGCACCTCGGCAACTACAGCGGAGGCTTCCGCCAGTACGCGGCGACGCAGGAGCAGGGCGAGGCCTTCTTCTGCATCGTCGACCTGCACTCGATCACCGTCGAGTACGAGCCCGCCGCCCTGCGGTCGTCGACGCTGGACCTCGCCGCGATGCTGTTCGCGACCGGGATCGACCCGGAGCGCTCGACCGTGTTCGTCCAGAGCCACGTGCCGGCGCACGCCGAGGCGGCTTGGCTGCTGAGCTCCGTCGCGAGTGTCGGCCAGTTGGGCCGCATGACCCAGTTCAAGGAGAAGGGCGACCGGCAGGAGTTCGTCTCCGCCGGACTCTTCACCTACCCCGTCCTGATGGCCGGGGACATCCTGCTCTACCAGACCGACGTCGTCCCGATCGGCGACGACCAGCGCCAGCATCTCGAGCTCGCCCGCGACGTTGCAGAGCGGTTCAACTCGCGATTCGGGGAGACCTTCAAGGTGCCCAGAGGCCAGTACCCGGAGATCGGGGCCCGGATCATGGACCTGCAGGAGCCCGAGCGGAAGATGTCCACCACGGGAGGCACGCCGCAGGGCACCGTGCTGATCGAGGACGAGCCGGACGTCGTCCGCAAGAAGGTGCGCTCGGCAGTGACCGACTCGGGCCGCGAGGTGCGCCACGACCCCGACGAGAAGGCGGGGATCTCGAACCTGATCGAGATCATGTCCGTCGCCACCGGCGAGAGCTTCGACGCGATCGCGGCCCGCTACGACGGCCAGGGGTACGGCGCGTTCAAGTCGGACGTCGCCGACGCCGTGGTCGAGCTCCTCGATCCGATCCGGCGGCGCTACCAGGAGCTGCGCGCCGACGACACCGAGCTTCTGCGCCTCCTCGCGCTCGGGGCTGAGAAGGCGGCCGCGGAGTCGGCGCCGACGCTCGAGACCATGTACGAGCGGATGGGCTTCGTCAGGAACTGACGCAGTTTCCGGACTGCAACCGGACCGTCCCCGGACGGCTGTTGCCCCGGGTCCTGATTCGGGATAGGTTCGTCCCGTTTCCGATTTCCGGAGGGGAGAGAGCCTGATGCTGAGCAAGACAAGACTCGGCGTCCTGTGCGCGGTCGCGTTGGGATGCCTCCTGGCGATGGGCGCCGGTGCGGCCACGACGAGCGCAGCGACACCATCCGTACGTTCGACGCAGTCCGCCACGGGCTGTGCGCTGAAGGGACCGATCAAGCACGTGGTCTACCTGCAGTTCGACAACACCCACTACTCCAGGGACAACCCGAGCGTCGCGTCCGACCTCGAGCAGATGCCGCACCTCTACAACTTCCTCAAGTCGAACGGGACGCTGTTCACGAACGACCACACGATCCTGATCTCACACACCGCGGGCGGGATCCTGTCCACCCAGACCGGCCTCTATCCGGACCGGCACGGGCAGACGGTCTCGAACTCCTACTTCTACTACCCGCCGAGCAAGATCCCGGCCTTCAGTACGTCGTTCAAGTACTGGACGGATCTCGTGGACGATGCGACCGGGGCGAACGATCCGCTCGCGAACATGGTCACGGACGGGCAGAAGAACACACCCGCGCCCTGGGTGCCGTTCACCCGGGCGGGCTGCGACTTCGGCGCCGTCTCGCTGGCGAACATCGAGCTCGAGAACATCGGCACGGGCCCGTTCGGCGACATGTCCGAGGCGTTCGGGACCGGCTCGCCAGAGTGGACTGACGCGGTTGCCTCCAATGCGGCGCCGTCCGGAACGCCGGCCCGCGCAAAAGCGTTCACGGACTACGTCGGGATCGCGATCCACTGCGCCAAGACGACCGGGAACATCTGCGCATCCAACTTCACGAACGCAACAAACTCGCGCCTCGACAAGCTCCCCGACGAGCCCGGCGGGTACCTCGGCTACAACGCCCTCTACGGCGCGAAGTACGTCGACCCGGCGATCACCGGCGGTAACGCATGCGTCAACGACACCAGCGGCCAGCCGGTCATGGATCCGTTCAACAAGTGCGGCTTCCCGGGCTTCGACTGGGCGCTCGCAAAGAACACGCTCGGCTACCTCGCCCAGATGCAGGAGGCCGGCGTTCCGATCACGTGGGGCTACGTCTCGGACGCCCACGACAACCACACGTCGTCGTTCCCGGCTCCATTCAACCCCAACTTCCCGCGCGCCTCCGGCCCGGGCGAGTCGGACTACAAGGCACAGCTGAAGGCCTACGACGACGCGTTCGCCGCCTACTTCGACAGGCTGAAGGCGGACGGGATCGACCAGAGCAACACGCTCTTCATGGTCACGGTCGACGAGGGCGACAAGTTCGCGGGCGGCATCGGAACGCCGGTAGGGGATGGCTCGCTGGCGTACACGCATGCGAACTGCTCGTGGACGACGACGCCCTCCTGCCCGTCGAACCAGCTCGGCGAGGTCAACCTGAACCTCAAGGCGAAGCTGCCGACCGGCACTCCCGCGTTCCAGCTGCACAGGGACTCGGCGCCGACCTTCTACGTCAACGGCCAGCCCGCCCGCACCGACCCGACGCTGCGCACGATGGAGCGCAACGTGCTGGGGCTCAATGCAATCGACCCGTACGTCAGCCCGACGGCCGCGCCGGTCTTCGTGCAGATGGCCGACACGGTCGAGGAACAGGCCCTGCACATGGTGAACTCGGATCCGGCCCGGACCCCGAGCTTCACCGGCTTCGGCGATCCGAACTACTTCATCACCGACGCCGGTCCGTCGTGTGGCAGCAACCCGTGCATCGACTACCACTTCGCATGGAGCCATGGGGACGTCCAGCCGGTGATCGGCACGACGTGGGCCGGTTTCGTCGGGCCCGGAATCCAGACCAACGGGATCGACGACAAGACCTGGACCGACCATACGAACGTTCGGCCGACGATGCTGCTCCTGCTCGGCCTCAAGGACGACTACGGCCACGACGGCCGCGTTCTGATCGAGGGCCTGGACAAGAAGGCACTGCCGAACACCCTGTTCGAGCACAGCAAGA
>JAWVDL010000084.1:0-11000 GCA_033857355.1 Gaiellaceae bacterium
TCGCGAGGATGAAGGTCGTCGGCTCCGAGCGCACCTCCTCGTAGACCTCGAGCGGAACCTCGACCCGATCGACGCACGTCGGATCGGCGCACTCGCAGACGAACTCCGCGTCGTCGCTGCCGAAACCTCCGGCAGCCGTCGCGATGCGCTCGTTGACGTCGCGGAAGAGCGATTCCGTCTTCGCCATCGATTCGAGTGCTCGTGCCAAGTTCGTCTCCCGTCCGCAGGTTGTCAGGTAGAGAACGTGTGACCTGCGCCAAAGGTTGCGCGGCTAGATTTCGCCGCGTGGAATGGCCCGAATCGGTCGAGCGGGTAGCCGCCTACATCAGGGAGGCCGGGGCCGAGGCGCGGGTGGAGGAATTCGCCGAGGGAACGCCGACCGCAGCCGACGCGGCCCGGGCGGTCGGCTGCGCCGAGTCGCAGATCGTGAAGTCGCTGGTCGTGGAATGCGACGGGCGTTCGCTCCTCGTCCTGGTCCCCGGCAACCGGCGGGCAGACACCGCGAAGGTTGCGCGCGCGGCCGGATGCACGCGGGTCGCGGTCGCGAGCCGGGCGCAGGTGCGCGAGGCGACGGGCTTCGAGCCGGGCGCCGTCGCGCCGTTCCCGCTGCCGCACGTGCACCGGGTCTTCGCCGAGCGCACGCTGCTGGCGCACGACGTCGTCTGGATCGGCGCAGGCTCGCCGAACCACCTCGCCGCACTGGCTCCGGGAGAGCTCTTGCGCCTCTCGCGGGCCGAGACGATCGACGCCGTGGAGGACTGACGGGGTTCCTCATCCGGGGTCTGGGGGTACGATATGACCTCCACCCCGGCGGGCCGAAAGGAGCACGAGGTGCGCGAGACCGAGAAGATCTGGATGAACGGGGAGCTCGTGGACTGGGCGGACGCTCGCATCCACGTCGGCACGCACGGGCTGCACTACGGCACCGGCGTCTTCGAGGGCATCCGCGCGTACGACACGCCGAAGGGCACCGCCGTCTTCCGCCTCGGCGACCACTTGCAGCGCCTGCACAACTCTGCGCGGCTGCTCTACATGGATCTTCCGTACTCGATCGAGGAGCTGCGCGACGCGCACTTCCAGCTCATCTCGGCGAACGGCCTGCCCGAGTGCTACCTCCGCCCGATCGCGTTCTACGGGTACGGCGAGCTCGGCGTCTCGGCTGTCGGAAATCCCGTCGACGTCGTGATCATGAGCTGGCCTTGGGGCGCCTATCTCGGCGAGGACGGGATGAAGCAGGGCATTCGCGCGAAGATCTCCAGCTGGCAGCGCATCGGGCCCAACGTGATTCCCCACGTCGCCAAGGCGACCGGTGTGTACCTCAACTCGATGCTTGCGGTGATGGAGGCCAACCGCGCCGGCTACGACGAGGCGATCATGCTCACCGACGAGGGCTTCATCGCCGACGGCTCGGGCGAGAACATCTTCGTCGTCAAGGACGGGACGATCTTCACGCCGGACCTCTCGGCGTCGATCCTCCCGGGGATCACGCGCGACACGATCATCCAGATCGCGTCCGATCTCGGCCATGAGGTCGTCGAGAAGAACCTGATCCGCACCGACCTGTACCTCGCCGACGAGGTGTTCATGTGCGGCACGGCGGCAGAGGTGACCCCGCTCCGCGCCGTCGACGATCACGAGGTCGGCGTCGGGCCGCTCACGCTCGAGATCCAGAAGGCGTATCTCGACACGGCGCGGGGCCAGAGCGAGCGCTGGGCTCACTGGCTCGACTACGCCACGCCGGCGCCAGCCGAGGCTTGAAGCCCGCCGTCAGGGAGATCCCTCTCGCGAAGCCGTGGCTGGACGAGCGCGAGGAGGAGCTCGTGCTCGAGGTCCTGCGCTCGGGCCGGTTGTCCCTCGGTCCCACGATCGACGAGTTCGAACGTCTCGTCGCGGAGCGGGTCGGCGCGCCCCATGCAGCCGCGGTCTCCAGCGGCACGGCAGGCCTGCACCTCCTGTGTCGGATCGCGGGGATCCAGCCCGGCGACGAGGTGATCACGTCGACGCTCTCGTTCGCCGCCTCGGCGAACTGCTTCATCTTCGAGGGCGGCGTTCCCGCGTTCGCCGACGTCGATCCGCGCACGCTGAACATGGATCCCGCTTCGGTGGAGGCGGCCATCACCGAGCGCACGAAGGCGATCGTCGCGGTCGACATGTTCGGCTACCCGTGTGAGCTCGACGAGTTGCGTGAGCTCGCAGGGAGACATGGACTCGCCGTGATCGAGGACTCCGCAGAAGCCCTCGGCGCCGAGTACAAGGGTGTCCCGGTCGGAGGCCACGGCGTCCCTGCGATCTTCGGCTTCTATCCGAACAAGCAGCTGGCGACGGGCGAGGGCGGAGTCGTCACGACGCACGACGAGGAGACGTTCCAGCTCGTCGTCAGCATGCGGAACCAGGGCCGCCAGTACGCCGGCGGCGGCTGGTTCGACCACGTCAGGCTCGGCTTCAACTACCGCTGGACCGATATCCAGGCCGCAGTCGGCATCGGCCAGCTCGAGAAGCTGGACCGGATCCTTGCGCTGCGCACCGCTGCCGCCGCGCGGTACGGGGAGCTCCTCGCCGGCCTCGACGGCGTCGAGACGCTGATCGGAGACGACGCCGAGCACAAGCGGTCGTGGTTCGTCTACGTCGTCAAGCTCGCGCCCGAGCTCGATCGCGATGGGGTAATGGCGGCGCTCCGGCGCGACGGCGTGGCGACCGCCGAGTACGTCCCGTGCATTCACCTGCAGGAGTACATGCGCCGCGACTACGGCTTCCGGGAGGGGCAGTTCCCCGTCGCCGAGGACACGTCGCGCCGGACGCTCGCACTCCCCTTCTTCCCGCAGATCGAGCCCGAGGATCAGGAGCGGGTCGTCGACGTGCTGCGCGGCGCAGTCGAGCGCGGCTAGTGGACGTTCGCTCGCTCGCCGACGCAGAGTCGTTCGTCACGGCGGACGGCTCGACGATCCGCGAGCTCTTCGGCCTGCCGAAGGGCGGGGTCGAGCACCAGAGCCTGGCCGAGGCAACGCTCGCGCCGGGTCAAGTGACGCAGCGGCACTACCACCGCGTAAGCGAGGAGATCTACTTCGTGCTCGACGGCGAGGGGGAGATCGACGTGGACGGGGAGAAGCGACGGGTCAGCGCGGGCGACGCGGTCGCGATCCCGGCCGGCGCGTGGCACGAGCTGCGCGCCGAGGGCGACCGACCCTTGCGGATCCTCTGCTCCTGCGCCCCGCCGTATCGGCACGAAGACACATTCTTCGAATAGCCGCGTCCCGGCCGGTCGGCTGGGACAAAATCGTCACACAATCGGCCCGAGTTTCACCCGCGAGGGCGCGATCCCGGCGATACGCTGACCGCGGGTGGCGGGTGGTTCGGTCCCCACCCAAGGGTGGGGTACCCGGTCCGGACGTGCCCGCGATGGGCAGCTGCCGCAGTAGACATAATCCTTGCATGGCGGATCCGACGCGGATGGTTTTCCTCGGTTTCGGCAAGTGGGCACGCGCCGACAAGATCTACGCGCTCGAACCGCTCCTCGGCGACGAGCGCGGCGACGGGCGGCGCACGCGAGTCTGGATCGACGGGGTGGCCGATCCGATCGTGGCCTCGCGTACCGAGCGGACGATCCTGCACGACATGGGGGAGGACGCCGCCGCGGGCGCCCCGCTCCTCGACGAGGCACTCGCTCTCGCCGAGCGGCTCGCCGAGCAGGTCGAGACGGGCAAGGTCGACCTGACGGATCTCGGCCGCCGCGCCCGCCGGGTGCTCGAGTCGACGTCGCGTCCGTCCGAGACGCAAAAGCTCTTCTGAGCGGCTCCGGCTTCACTCCCGACGAGACCCCGCCCGGCCTAGAGAGCCCCGGCGTACGCGAGCGTTTCGCGCGTCTCGCAATCGACACGAGCCCGCTCCGGATCTCCCGTCCGTTCCGCATCTTCTGGGCCGGCCAGACCGTCAAGGACCTCGGCGGGAACTTCGTGCTCGTCGCGCTGCCGTACCAGGTCTACCTGCTCACCGGATCGACGCTGCTCGTCGGGATGCTGGCGTTCGTCGAGCTCGTCCCACTGTTGACGCTCACCCTCGTGGGCGGGGCGCTCGCCGACGCGGTCGACCGCCGGCGGCTTTTGATCTGGACTCAGCTCGGGATGGCGGTCGTCGGCGTCGGGCTCGTCGTGAACGCCGCCGTCAGCCACCCCTCCGTCACGGCCTGCTTCGTGCTCGGCTTCTTCGCCGCCTCGTTCTTCTGCCTCGGGGTCGGTGGGATGCGCTCGATCACTCCGCGCCTCCTGCCGGAGGACAAGGTCCCCGCCGCAATGGTGCTCGAGAGCGTCTCCGGCAGCTTCACATCGGTCGCCGGACCGGCGCTCGCCGGGATCACGATCAAGCTCGTCGGGCTGACGGCGGCCTACACGATCGACCTCGGCACCTTTGCGATCGGGATCGCCAGCATCCTTGCGCTCCCCGCGATCGCCCCGGTTGCCGATGCCGACCGCCCGAGCCTCCGCTCGATCGTCGAGGGCTTTCGCTATGTACGCCGCCAGCCGGTGGTGCTCGGCTTCATGATCGTGGACATCAACGCGATGGTGTTCGGGATGCCGATGGCGCTCTTCCCGGCGATCGCCACGCACCGCTACGGCGATCCGACGCTCGTCGGCTATCTGTACGCCGCCCCCTACGGCGGCGCGCTCGCGTCTTCGCTCGCTTCCGGCTGGATCCCGCACGTGCGCCGCCAGGGGCTGGCCGTGGCCGTCGCGGCGATCGGCTGGGGCGTGGCGATCGCTGCGTTCGGGTTCGCCGACTCGCTCTGGCTCGGTCTCGTGCTCCTCGCTGTCGCCGGTGCAGCGGACAACATCAGCGCGGTCTTCCGCTCGACGATCATGCTCACGGCGACGCCCGAGGCGATGCGGGGCCGCCTCACGGGCATCGAGTTCGCCCAGGTTGCCAGCGGTCCCACGCTCGGGAACATGGAAGCCGGCGTTGTCGCGTCCCTCACGAGCCTGCGCTTCTCGATCGTCTCGGGCGGCTTCATGTGCGTGATCGGCGCCATCGCCACCTGCCTCGCCTTTCCGGCCCTCGTCCGCTACGACGCGAAGCGCGACAAGCTCACGTGAATCGAGAGTTCTTCGCACGCTCGGTCCACGACGTCGCGCCCGAGCTGATCGGCGCCACGCTGCTGGTCGACGGCGTCGGCGGCGAGATCGTCGAGGTCGAGGCTTACGACCGCGAGGATCCCGCGAGCCACGGTCACCGCGGTTTGACCACCCGGAACGCCGCCATGTTCGGGCCGCCCGGGCACGCGTACGTCTACCGCTCCTACGGGATCCACTGGTGCCTCAACCTCGTCTGCGGCGCGGAGGGCGATCCCCAGGCGGCGCTCGTGCGGGCGCTCGCGCCGACGCATGGCCTCGACTTGATGCGGGCGCGGCGCGGGGTGGAGGACGAGCGCGCGCTCTGCTCCGGCCCCGGCAAGCTCTGCCAGGCGCTTGCAATCACGCGCGACCAGGACCGGCTCCCGCTCGACGGCGAGCCGTTCCGACTGCTCGCGAGAGAACATGAACCGGACATCGTCGCCGGCCCGCGAGTCGGCATCTCGCAGGCGACCGACCGCCCGTGGCGCTACGGGCTCGCCGACTCACCGTTTCTGAGTCGGCCCTTTCCATCGCCGGCTGCGAGCCGGAGCCGCGGCAGCGCAGGCGGGTTCACCCCGCCGTAGCGTCAGTCGGTGCCCGCTGCGCGATCTGTGAAGGAGGGGGCTCACGGGGGAACCCTGGGTTCCCCCGTGTTTAGCCGCGGGCTACCGTCAACCTGACCTCGATCCCCCGAGCCGCCGCGACGCCCGGGAGCGGCGCCTGGGAGACGATGCGTCCCGACGGCCCGCTGACGAAGCCCGCGACCACCGGATGCAGACCAACCGCGTGCAGCCGGGCGCGGGCCACGCGCATCGGCAACCCCACGACCCGCGGAACCACACCGTGCAACGGACGGGCGACGACGATCGTGACCTTGTCGTAGGACGAAAGCCTCCCGGAGCGTGGGTACTGCGCGATCACGATGTCCGTCCGCTGCAGCGGCGCGGCGGGCTTGTAGACCACGACCGGCGTTAGAGGCTGGCGCTGGAGTCGCAGCTGCGCGTCCGCGATCTTCTGCCCGACCACGTGCGGGACGTCGACCTCGTTCGGCTTGCAGTTCGCCAGGTGCTTCGGGCCCCGGTTCTGGACGAAGAGGATGTCGGCGGCGAAGTGGCAGTTGCCGTTGTCCACCTGCAGCCGCCCGTCGCGCCAGACCACGCGCTTCGGTGACGCGTAGAGCGCCGGCGGCGACGTGAAGGAGTCCGGCGGATAGCTCTTCAGCTTGTCGGCGCTCTCCATGAAGGTCTTCCAGATCAGTGCCGGGAACGTTCCGCCTGCGACCGGCGAGCCGTGGAACTCGGTCAGCATCGGCTTGAGCGTGCTCGGATAGCCCACCCACACCGCCGTGACGAGGTGCGGCGTGTAGCCGACGAACCACGCGTCGCCGTAGTTCTCCGTGGTTCCGGTCTTGCCGGCCTCCGGCCGTCCGTCGGAAAGCGCGGCGTGCGTTCCCGTCCCCTCGCGAATCACGCCCTCGAGGATCGAGTTGACCTGCTCGGCGACCTCGGGACGAACCGACTGGTGGAGGTCCGGGAGGTTCACGTCCGGTCGCTTCGACGTGCCCTCGCCGACCGAGAGGATCGCGCGCGGCTCGTTGCCGAAGATCGACCCGTCGACGCGTCGGCCGTCGTTGGCGAAGGAGGCGAACGCGCGGGCCATCTCGAGCGGATTCACGGCCTGCGCTCCGAGCCCGATCGCGAAGTAGCTCCGCAGGCGGCTCCTGATCCCGAGCTCGTGGGCCGTTCGGGCGACGTTGGCCGGCCCGACGATCCGCGTCAGCTGCGCGTAGACCGTGTTGTCCGAATGGATCGTCGCGGTGTTGAGATCGATGGGCCCGAGGTAGGAGTCCTCGTAGTTGTGCACCGCCCAGAAGGTGCCGCCGGCATAGAGCGTTACCGGCTGCGAGACGAAGGTCGACGACGGCGAGATCCCCTGCTGAAGTGCGGTCGCGAGCACGAACGGCTTGAACGACGAGCCGGGCTGCCGCTCGCCCTGGACGGCGAGGTTGAACTGGCTTCGCCGGTAGTTGTTCCCGCCGACCATCGCCACGACCCGGCCGGTGTCGGGCTCGATCGCGACGAGGGCGGCCGACGGCCCGTTCGGATCGGTCAGCGTCTTCGCAATCGCCTCGCGCGCGCGAAGCTGGAGGTCGAGGTCGATCGTCGTCGTCACCCGCAGGCCGCCGCCGAAGACCTTTCGCGCGCCGTACTGGTCGACGAGCTGCTGCTTGACGTAGTTGACGAAGTACTGCGCCGGCCCTTCGGTGCCCGGGAGGTGGACGTCACCTGGCTTCGGCAAGGGCGTGCGCGCGGCCGCCCGGAATTGCCCCGGGGTGATGTCGAGCTGCTGGAGCATGTCCCGCAGCACGACCAACCGCCGGGCGCGGGCCTCGCGCGGGTTCGTGACGGGGTCGTAGAGGGTCGGGTCCTGCGGGATGCCCGCCAGGAGCGCAGCCTCCGGAAGGGTCAGCTTCTTCGCGCCGTGGCCGAAGTACGTCTTTGCCGCCTGCTGCACCCCGTAGGCGCCGTTCCCGAAGTAGATCGTGTTCAGGTAGGCGGTGAGTATCCGGTCCTTGCCCCACTTCTGCTCGAGCTGCCAGGCGAGGGCCGCCTCCTTCAGCTTTCGGCCGACGGAGCGCTGGTCGTGGACGTACGCGTTCTTGACGAACTGCTGCGTGATCGTGGAGCCGCCCTGGACGACCGACTTGTTCGAGACGTCGGCCCAGAGCGCGCGCGCCATCCCGCGCAGGTCGACGCCGCGGTGCTGCTCGAAGCGGCGATCCTCGACGTCGATGATCGCGTGCTTCATGTACGGCGCGATGTCCCGCGAGTCGACGATCACCCGGCTCTGCGATCCGCGCAGCACGGCGAGGATGCGCTTGCCGTCGTTCGCGTAGATGTAGCCGTCGGCCTGCGACTGGTGCCGGGCAGGGTCGAGCGGCGGGATCTGGCTGGCGATCGCCGTGACGAGCCCGTAGGTGAAGGCCGCACTCGCGACAAGCAGCAGCAGCGCCACGACGACGAGGAGGCGGAGCTTGCGGATCCGGCGACGGCGCTTCTCCCGAGCGCCGTTCGAGCGACGACCAAATGCCACGAAGCGGTGAGTGTACGCCTTCGCTGCTCCCGGTCCGAACCGATCGCGGAGGCGCGCCGAACCTGGCCCGTTACCAGCGAGCGCTCGGCGCTCGAAAGGAGTGGTGGGAATGAAGAAGAGGCTCTTGCTCGGACTCGGCTTCGCCGTCGCGCTCGTCGCGGCTGTCGGTGTCGCCGTGGTCGCGGGCCCGACACCCGGTGCCGGCCAGGCATCGAGTCATCGGGAAGCGCCGCTGATCTCGGAGGATCCGACAGCGGACAACACCGATCTGTACGCGTTCCGGTCGCCCGACAAGCCGGACAGCGTCACGATCATCTCGAACTGGATCCCCGGGGAGGACCCGGCGGCGGGTCCGAACTACTGGACCTTCTCGAAGAACGCCCGGTACAACGTCTACATCGACAAGAACGGCGATGCGGTGCCGGACACGACGTACACGTACCGCTTCACGAACGGCCCGAACGTCGCGTTCTTGCAGAACACCCAGCAGTCGTACAGCGTGACGAAGACCGAAGCGGGAGTCTCCCGCGTCGTCGGCCAGGGCCTTTTGACCCCGCCGGACAACATCGGTCCCAAGTCGCTCGGCGGCGTGCCGTACGCGAAGTACCGGACCGATCAGACGCACGTCCTGTCGGACGGCGAGCTGACCTTCGCCGGTCAGCGGGACGACCCGTTCTTCGGCGACGTCGGCGCGATCTTCGACCTCGTGTCGATTCGTGCCGGCACCGGCTCGACGGGCGGGGGCAAGGACTTCCTCGCCGGGTACGCCGTGCATTCGATCGCGCTGCAGATCCCGATCTCGCAGCTCGACAACGGGACGAACCACACGATCGGCGTCTATGCGAACACCGAGCGGCCGACCCCTGACGGAGGCTTCACCCAGGTCTCGCGTCTGGGCAACCCGCTCATCAACGAGGTGCTGATCCCGACCGACCTCAAGGACAGGTGGAACGCCACCAGGCCAATCGAGGACAGCCAGTTCGCGCAGTACGCGAGCACGCCGATCCTCGCGGCCCTCCTGAACAAGCTGTACCCGCAGTTCGGCCCCTTCCAGGAGACCAATCGCGACGACCTCGTGGCCGTCACGCTCACGGGTGTCCCGGGACTCAACTACACCGGGCCCACACAGGCCGACCTGCTGCGGCTGAACATGTCGATTCCGGTCACGGCAAGCCCGAACCGGCTCGGCGTGATCGGCGGCGACCTGGCCGGCTACCCGAACGGCCGCCGGCTCGGCGACGACGTGATCGACATCGACGAGCGTGTCATCGCGGGCGAGCTGATCGGCCACAAGCTGCCGCTCGGCGACGGCGTGAACGAGGACGACAAAGCGTTCCTGTCCGTCTTCCCGTACACCGCGGACCCGGACTCCGGCTTCGCCAACACCAAGGGCGCTCAGAAGCCCACCGTTGCTGCGGCGATGGCGGTCCTCTGGCGGGCCAACAGGTAGGCACCACGAGCGTTGGGGGGCGCGGCCGGCGGCGCCGCGCTCCCCGACTCGATTCCCCCGGAGGGTGGCATGCGCAGACGGCGGACAGCGATCGGACTTGCAGCAGCGGTGGTGGCGGCTGCGGCCGTGCTCCTCGGCGGCTCGCTCCGCGCCGGGGACGACGCAGGTGCAACACCTGCGCGGACGATCGGCGCCCAACAGGCCGCGCTGGAGTCGGGCTTCTCGTCCGGCAGCACGGTCTCGCTCGTGCAGGATCTGCAGCTCAGGCTCCGCGCCCACGGCGACCAGGGCGCTCTCTGGAGCCTGCTCGGGCTCGCCTACCAGCAGCGCGCCCGCGAGACCGCGGATCCAGCGTGGTATCCGAAGGCGGACGGCGCCCTCGAGCGGGCGCTCGCGCTCGATCCCCGCGACCCCGTTGCGACGAGCGGCCTGGCGTCGCTGGCACTTTCGCGCCACCGGTTCCGGGACGCTTTGGAGCTCGGGCGTCGCGCACGTGCGCTGGCACCGGACTCGGCCCGAAATCTCGGGATCGTCGGTGACGCGCTTCTCGAGCTCGGCCGGTATCCGGACGCTTTTGCCGCTTTCAACCGCATGGCGAGGTCGAAGCCGAGTCTCGCCTCGTACGCGCGCTACTCGTATGAGCGCGAGCTCCAGGGCGATCGAGCCGGCGCGATTCGGTGGATGACCTTCGCGGTCGACGCGGCAGGCGCGCAACCGGAGCCGCTTGCCTGGGCTCAGGTCCAGCTCGGCAAGCTCTACTGGAACGGAGGGCAGATCGACCGCGCCGCCGTGGAGTACGAGCGCGCCCTCGGAAGCTCTCCCCGCTACGTCTATGCGCTCGACGGACTCGCCCAGGTCTGGGCCGCGCGTGGACAGCTCGGCCGCGCGATTCTCCTCGAGCGACAGGCAGTCGCAAGCATTCCGCTTCCGCAGTTCGTCGGGACGCTCGGCGACCTGTACCGCCTGTCGGGGCGCCCCTTGCTCGCCCGCGACCAGTACGCCACGATCGCGGCGATCGAGCGGCTACTCCGGGCAAACGGCGTCCGGACCGATCTCGAAGCGACCCTCTTCGACGTCGACCACGGAGTTGCGCTTGGCTCGGTGGCCGCTCGCGCCCGCCACGCACGGCTCGAGCGCCCCTCGATCGACGGTGACGACGTGCTGGCGTGGGCTCTCGTGCGCACCGGGCATTGTGCGGAGGCGCGCATGTACTCGCAGCGTGCGCTGAGGCTAGGGACGAAGGACGCTGCGAAGTACTTCCACCGCGGGATGATCGAGCGCTGCCTCGGCCGCTCCGGCCCCGCACGAGCGTGGTTCGCACGCGCGCTCGCGACGAACCCGCACTTTTCGCTCAT
>JAWVDL010000085.1:0-4358 GCA_033857355.1 Gaiellaceae bacterium
CGCCCCGCGAGCGGGGTCGCTACATGGGCTTGATCGGGTCGGTGTTCGCAGTCGCCTCGGTTGCCGGGCCGCTGCTCGGCGGCTTCCTCGTCGACAGCCTCTCGTGGCGCTGGGTCTTCTACGTGAATATGCCCGTCGGCGCGCTCGCCGTCGCAATCGTCGCGCTCAGGCTGCGCCTGGCCACGCCTCGCAGCACGCACCGAATCGACTACCTCGGCGCGGCATTCCTCGCAGCAGGGGTCGGATCGCTCGTTCTGCTCACCACCTGGGGCGGCAACCAGTACGCCTGGGGGTCGAGCACCATCGTCGGCCTGGCGATCGCCGGGGTGGCGCTGCTTGCGCTCTTCGTCTGGCAGGAGCGCCGGGCGGCCGAGCCGCTTCTGCCGCTGACGCTGTTCCGCTCCAGGGTTTTCGACGTTGCGAATGCGATGGGCTTCACGATCGGGATGGCGATGTTCGGGGCGATCGTCTTCATCCCGCTCTACCTGCAACTCGTCTACGGAGCGACCCCCACGAGCTCGGGCCTGCGCATGCTCCCGCTGATGGCCGGGCTGCTCGTGGCCGCGATCGTGTCCGGGCGAGCGATCAGCCGGATCGGCCGCTACAAGATCTTCCCGATCGTCGGCACCGCGGTCCTCGTCGTCGGGATGTTCCTGCTCTCCCGGCTCTCGGTCGGCACCGCTCCGTGGCTCGCGTCGATCTACATGCTCGTCGTCGGCGTGGGGATTGGCCTCGTCATGCAGGTGCTCGTCCTCGTGGTCCAGAACGACGCGCGGCCGTCGGAGATCGGCGTCGCCACCTCGACCGCGACCTTCTTTCGCTCGGTCGGGGGCTCCTTCGGCGTGGCGATCTTCGGCGCGATCTTCGCCTCCCGGCTCGCAGCGCAGCTCAAGCAGCTGCCCGCCGGCGCGGCGAAGCAGCTCAGCGGCGGCGTCCACCTGACACCGCAGCAGGCCAAGCACCTCCCGCCTGCGGTGCACGCCGAGTTCCTCCGTGCCTTCGAGCACGCATTGCACGGCGTCTTCCTCTGGGGAATGCTGCTGGCGATCGCCCCGTTCGTCCTGTCGTGGCTGCTGGAAGAGGTTCCCTTGCGCACGACCCTCGCGGGGCCCTCCGATCTCGCCGCAGGGCAGGTCGCCCCGGGCGCGACCGGCGCCGAAGCACTGAGCCCAAGCTAGCCAACCGGGAGGAGACCGGAATCTGATGTCCGACTACGCGATCGCGAACCTGAAGGAGATCGACGACTCCGCGGGCGACTACGCGCCCGACCTCGAGGCGCACTTCGCCCGCAAGCACCTCGACTCCGACCATCTCGGGGTGAGCTACTTCCGCTACGGCCCCGGCTTTCGCTCTCCGATGGGCCACAGCCACCGCGAGCAGGAGGAGGCCTACGTGGTGATCAACGGCTCCGGGCGGATCCGGATCAACGACGAGATCCTTCCGCTGCGCCAGTGGGACGTCGTTCGCGTCGCACCGAAGGCGCTCCGCGGGCTCGAGGGAGGGGACGACGGACTCGAGATCATCGCAATCGGCTCAGACCGCCCGGAAGGCGGCGACGGCGTTCCCGAAACGGACTGGTGGGTCGACTGACCTAGCGCCCGGCCACGCGCGCGACGTAGCGCGCGACGGCCTCGATCTCGGCCGGCTTCAACTTGGCGCGAAACGACGGCATCCGGCCGCCGCCGTTCGTCACCTGGAGCTTCACGAGGGTGACATCCGGCCTGGCGTTGTCGAGATCCGGGCCTACGGTCCCGCTCGAGCCCGCGTCCTTCAGCGTGTGGCAGCCGACGCAGCCCGCGCTGAGGAAGATCCGCTTCCCGTCGGGCGCTACGCGTTGAGTGTGCGCGGGCGACCCCGAGCCGCAGCCCGAGACGGCGAGCGCGGCGAGCAGCACGAAGAGGGGAATGCTGCGCCGCGCCGCCACTCGCCAAGCATCGCGGCGGCGGCTCCGTTTGGCGACGCGGGTCCGCGAACGCTGTGATCGGGATCGGCGATCTGCGACGATCCGCGGGCGACGGACACCTGGTCTGCACTCGAGCTACGTCACCTCGTCGCGCTGCGGACAGTCGCCGCTCGCGGGTCCTTCCGCGCCGCCGCGCTCGAGCTCGGATACGTCCAATCGGCGATCAGCGACCAGATCGCCTCTCTGGAGGAGACGGTGGGCCAGCGGCTCGTGGAGCGCGCGCCGGGTGGGCGGCGCGTGGCGCTCACACGCGCCGGAGAGCTCCTGCTCGAGCACTCCGCTCACATCCTCGCGCACGCACAGGCCGCCCGCGCGGATCTCGCCGCGCTCGCCGAGGGCCGGCTCGGCACGCTCCGTCTCGGAGTCTTCCCGAGCATCGCGGCGAGGCTCGGAGCGACGCTCGTCCAGGAGCTCCGGCGCTCGCTGCCCCAGATGCAGCTCTCGCTCGTCGAGGGTCCGAGCGACACGTGGCTGCTCCAGCGGCTCGAGGCCGGTGAGCTCGACCTCGCGTTCGCCGTGCTACCGCTTCCCGAAGGGCCGTTCGAGGCGGTCGACGTCCACGAGGACGAGTACGTCCTCCTCGTCGGTGCGGACACGCCGCTCGCGCGCACCGGTCGGGCTGCTGTGCTCGAGGACATGCGCGACCTCCCGCTCGTGCGTCACGTGGGCACCGTCGCCGGGGAGGACCACCTTCGCCGGCACGGAGTCGAGCCCCGCTTCGACTACGTCTCGCAGATCAACTCGACGACGCTCGGCCTCGTCGCCGAGGGCGCCGGAGCGGCCTTCGTCCCGCGGCTCGTGATGGATCCCGGCGATGCGCGCGTGCGCAGCCTGGAACTTGCCCCGCCGTTCCGGATCAGCCGCCGGATCGCGATCGTGCGCCACCGCCACCGCCGAAACGTGCCGGGCGCGGACGAGCTCGTGAGCGTGGCGCGCCGGGCCTTCGAGTCGGTCGGCCTCGCACGTGCGCCGTCGCAGGGGAACTGACTTTGGGATCTCTGGGACGCCGGAAGCGCTAAACGTTCGGCGGCACCGCATGTGCGAGATCCGCATAGTGCTCGACCAGGCGGACGGTCGCGGCGATGAGAAGAAGGGCCGCGAGCAGGACGGCCGGTTTTCGGCGCAAGGACACGATCCCTACACCGGACAGAAGTGCCACAGCCGGCGAAGCAGTGAGCAGGTACCGCGACACGAACGCCGGGTGAACTACGGATAACGCGAGGGCCATCGTCATCGGTGCCACGAGCCATCCGCACAGGAGCAACGCTTTCCAACGTTCAAGTAGACGCGCGGCACCTGTGATGAGTACGGCGATTCCGGCTGCCGCCGCGAGGAGCAGAAGCGGGTTTCGCCCCGTCCATTTCCAGATCGCACTCACCAGGATGTCTGGCGTCGGCGCAGGGATCCAGTCGAGTTGACGCGTATCGCCAAACGAAATGAGCAATGCGATTGGGAAGACAGCGACGACGACAGCCGCGAGCCCGAGCAGAGGTGCACGCCGGCCAACCCGGTCCCGCAAGGAGATCAATGCGAGTGCATGCGCGCCGAGCACGGAGATTGCGAAAAAGTTCATCCAAGCGGCCGCCGCTACCGCTCCCGCCCAGAGCAGCCAACGAAGCCGAGATGGCGCTTCGACCGCACACACGAGCATGTATGTCGCGAACACGACGAGAAGCACTGTCGCCGAGTAGCTGCGTGCCGTCTGCTCCATGGCGACAAAGGAAGAGTTCGTTACGAGCACAAGGCCCGCCATGAGTCCAGCGAGTCGGCCAAAGAGGCGCTCACCGAGCAGGACCGTCACCACGGCCGCGAGCGCGCCGGCGATCACCGAGGGCAGCCGGGCGACCCAGACCGCTTTCCCGAAAGCCAGCAGCCAGTAGTGGAGCAGAACGTAGTAGACGACGTGTGGCGCTTCCGTCGTCCGTGAGAGCTCCCGGATGAGACCGAGCCCCTGCGAAGACGAACGCACGCTGACACGCTCGTCGTACGTCGGCTGGGCTCCGATCCGGATCAGGCCAAGCGCGAGCGTCAGTAGACCGACCGACACGATTGCTGCCTTCCAAAGGGCGTCTCCGCCGCCGAGAGATGGGATGTTGCGGCGAAGAAGGGCAGAAACCGGCAAGACCCGCGCGAGCAAACCTCCGTAAGCTACAGCGACTGCCGCCGTCGGGTCTCGACGCTTTGTCTGCCCGCGGAAACGTCTGCTCGAAGCTCGCGTTGCCCCTACGTCGGCCCGCGCCCTCTCTGTCGCCAGTCTGGAAACAGAAAAGCCGCCTGAGCGGCGGCTTTTGCAAGACTGCGGGACTAGGATTCGAACCTAGACTACCTGATCCAGAGTCAGGCGTCCTACCATTAGACGATCCCGCACCGGGTTGATTCGGGCCGCATTGTAGCG
>JAWVDL010000086.1:0-4379 GCA_033857355.1 Gaiellaceae bacterium
AGCTGGTCGTTGCGGACGGCGAGCTCGCACGGGGTCGGCGGAGTGCCGTAGATCGGGCCGCGGAGCGCGAGCACACCGCGAGCCGAGCTGGCCCGCCCCTGGAGCCGCACCGGCAGCGGGCCTGAGCAGCGGTCGGAGCCGATCCAGTTCGCATCGATCTCCGGGTCGCCGACGTCACAGCCGTCTCGAACGGTCAAGCCCTTGACCGAGCCCTTGACGGCCATCGGGGCCGGAGCGAGAGCCTGGAGCACGTAGCCGGTCGAGGTCCGGACGATCGATCCGCTCCAGGTGAGCTTCCAGGAAACCGCCACCGTCTCGTCGGCTGTGCGGCGCGCGTAGCAGTCTCGCGTGTCGTCCCGAAGCCAACGCGTCACGTCGAGGTAACGGCCGCCGCCGTTTGCCGTGAACACGATCTCGACCCGCCGCGTGGAGGTCGAGCCCGCGGAGGCGGCCGCGAGCCCGAGCGCGACGAGGGCCGCGAGCCCAAGCGCGGCAAGCAGCCTGAGTTTGGTTGCGCGCCCAAGCATCCGGTATCACCTTAGACGCGCAGAACGTCCGCTTTGTTCGCTGTGGCGGCGGGGGTGAGATTCGAACTCACGGAGGACTTGCGCCCTCAGCGGTTTTCAAGACCGCCCCGTTCGGCCGCTCCGGCACCCCGCCGCATGGGCGATTGTCGCAGGGCTAGTGCTCGATGCGCTCCGGGGCGCCGAACGCGTGTAGGGCCTCCGGCACGTCGCCCTGGAAGTTTTCCAGGATCGCCAGCACCGCGCGGTCGGTCACGGCCGTCCCGTTCAGCGTGTGCACGTACTCGAGCCCGCTGTTCTCCTTGCGGTAGCGGATCCCGAGCCGGCGGGCCTGGAAGTCGGTCGTGTTCGAGCAGGACGTGATCTCGCGGTACCGGTCCTGGGACGGGAACCACGCCTCGATGTCGTACTTCTTCGCCGCCGGGTCGCCGAGGTCGCCCGCCGCGACGTTCACGACGCGATACGGGAGCCCGAGCTCCTGCACGATCTGCTCCTCGACGGCGAGCATGCGCTCGTGCTCGTCCCACGAGTCCTCGGGGCGCACGAACGCGAACAGCTCGACCTTGTTGAACTGGTGGACGCGGAACATCCCGCGGGTGTCGCGACCGGCCGCACCCGACTCGCGGCGGAAGTTGGTCGAGAACGCGCTGTAGCGGACGGGAAGCTCTTCGAGGATCTCGCCCATGTGCAGCCCGGCCAGCGCGACCTCGGACGTGCCCGTCAGGTAGAGCCCGTCCTTCTCGACGCCGTAGATGTTCGACGCCTCGGTCGGGAAGAAACCGGTCCCGTACATCGCCTCCTCTCGGACGAGGATCGGCGGGATCATCGGCGTGCAGCCGGCTCGCAACGCGTGCTCGATCGCGAATCGGTAGAGCGCGAGCGCCAGGAGAGCGGTGTCGCCGATCAGGTAGCCGAAGCGCGACCCCGAGAGCCGCGCGGCGCGCTCCATGTCGAAGCGGCCGATCTCGGTGTGCTCCTTCGGCTCCGCGAGCTCCGGCGGCTCGCCCCAGCGCTTGATCTCCTCTGCGTCCTCCTCGGCATCGCCGTCGGGGGCGGATTCGTGCGGCGGATTCGGGACCGCCCGGAGGAGCTCGTCGCGCTCCGCTTCGGCCGCGGACAGCGCCTCCTCCTGCACGCGCAGCTCCTCCTTGACGCCCTTCAGCTCCTCGATCTGCTCGGCCGTCGGCTTGCCGTTCAGCTTCTGCCGCGCCCGCAGGTCGTCGACCGTGGGGACGAGCTGTCGCCACCGCTCGTCGGCCTCGAGCAGCCGGTCGAACTCGGCGTCCTTGCCCTTGCGCGCGAGCGCCTTCCTGTACTCGTCAGGGTTCGCGCGCGCAGCCTTGAGGTCGATCACGCCTTGGAGTGTAGAAGCGCTTCGATCGTTTGAGCCACGCCCTCTTCGTCCACGGACGGGCAGACGAAGTCGGCGACGGCGAGCACGCGCTCGTGCGCGTTCGCGACGGCGACCGCGTAGCCCGCCCATTCGAGCAGCTCGACGTCGTTCTCGCCGTCCCCGAAGGCGACCGTCTCAGCCGCGGTGAAGCCCAGCCGCTCCGCCAGGAAGCCGAGGCCTGAAGCCTTCGTCACGTCGGGATGCGCGAGCTCGAGGAAGTACGGCAGCGACTTCGAGATGTACAGCCGGTCGCGGAAGCGCCGCTTCAGTCGTGCCTCGAGGCCGTCGAGCACCTCGGGATCCTCGATCACGACGAGCTTCGTCGGCGGACGATCGAGCCACTCGAGCAGCGGCCCCACCACGTGGAGCTCCAGGTGCTGGAAGTCGGCGTAGCGGCGCGCCTCCGGTGTGATCTTCGCGACGCAGAGCTCGTCGTCGACGTAGCAGTTCAGTCCGAAGCCCTCCTCCTCGACCGCGGCGATCGCCTCGCGTGCCAGGTCGAGCGGGATCGGGACGTGCAACAGGAACTCGCCCGTGACCGGATCGGCGACGACCGCGCCCTGGTAGCAGACGGCCGGATCGTCGATCCCGGCTTCGTCGAGGTAGGGACGGACGGATCGGAACATGCGGCCGGTCACGACGACGACGTGGATCTCCGCCTCGCGTGCCGCGTGGATGGCCGCGCGCGTGCGAGGCCGGAGTACGCCGTCCTCCGCGATCAGCGTCCGGTCGAGGTCGCACGCGATCGCGGCGACGTCCGTCGGGAACCCGTCGGGGAGCTTCAGGACGGCTTCGTCAGGAACGCGACGAGATCGGCGACTTGCTGGTCGGTCAGCTGGCCGCCGTAGTTCGGCATGACGCCGTTCGGGAACCCGGGCACGACATACGTGCCGGGATTCTTGATCGAGGTGGCGACGTACTCGGGCAGCGTGCCCTGGTTCGCCTTCTTCGCGTCCGCGGCGACGTTGTCGAGGTCGGGCCCGACCTTTCCTGCACTCCCTGCCGGCTTGTAGACGTGGCAGCCGCCGCAGCCGTTCGAGAGGAACAGCGCCTTGCCCTTCCCCGCATCGCCCTTGAGCGACGACGTCTGATCCTTCGGCAGCGTGCCGATCACGGTCTGCGGCAGCGGGGCGGCGGTCTTCTTGTTGCGGCCAGGCGGAGAGCACGCCGTCAGCAGCAGTGCGAGCGCAAGGACGAGCAGGACTTGGGCGCGACGCATCGCGGCGAGTCTAGTGAACGTTCCCGCCGGAAGGGCGCAGGAACCGAAGCGGCTCAGACGCGCCCCGGCAGCCGCGCCCGTTCCCAGGACCACAGCGCCGCGCAGGCCGCGAACCCGAACAGCGACACGTCTCGCGGCGAGTCGTTGACGAGCATCGAGACGAGGATCGCCGCGCCGAACGCCTCGAGCAGCGGCGTCCTCGGGCGCCTGAGGACGAGGATCGCGATCGCGATCAGGCAGCCGACGACCATCGCCAGGCTTTGCCACGTCGCGGTCGCGGAGTTGTAGGAGAGGTGCATCCGGTGGCCGAAGTCGTCGGCGAGCGCGGAAGGCCCACCGCCGAGCGCGCGGGTCACGTGGCTCGAGCCGCCGGTCAGCGAGTCGACGGCGACGAGAGCTGCGGCCAGGGCGACGAGCGCGGCAATCCAGACCACGACGCGGCGGACGGTGAGCTCGGTGCTGCGCACGCGCGCGGCGAGAACGGCCAGGCCGGCGAGGATCACGAGCACCCCTCCTCCATCGGCGCCGGCGCGGCTCCAGCCCAGGGTGGCCAGCGCGACCAGCCCGACCGTCACGAGGCCCGCCGTCCCGAGCACCGCGGCCGGGACGAGCGTCGGGACGAGCAGCAGCGTCTCCAGGCTGTTGGTGATCCCGTAGAAGCGGCCGCCGCCGTCGGGTCGCGGCCCGATCGCGGCGAGCGCGGGGACCCCCGGCCATGCGAGCAGCACGACGAGGAACGCCGCGATCAACCCGGCGAGCACAGCCGAGAGGCGGGCTCGCGTCGAGGCGAAGGCGGCCACCGCGATCGCGCCCGGCATGCTCAGCGCGGCGACGAGCGCGACGGTGGGCAGCGTTCCCGTGCTCCCGAGCGCCGAGAGGACGAGCAGGCCTGCGACTCCGAATGGGGCGGCGAGGAGCGCGGCCCGTCCGAACACCGGCGAACGGGCCACGGCGGCGATCGCCGCGAGCAGCAACGTCGAGCCGAGTGCCAGGATGCGGCCCCAGAGCCGTGCTCCGCCGAGGTGCCGGAAGCGGTCGTCGAGGCTGCGCAGATGCGCCGGAGCTTGGGTGTCGGCGCGAGCCTCGATCACGGGCGTTCGTCCTTTCCGCAGCGCGACGACGGTGGGCGCGACGTCTGCGATGGCGATCAGGCCCGGCACGCGGGTGCGGCTCGACACGAGCAGGCCGTGGTACCCCGGGCCGACGACCGCAATGCCGTAGCGCCGCCGGTTGAGGTGGTTTC
>JAWVDL010000087.1:0-4171 GCA_033857355.1 Gaiellaceae bacterium
GTTGCCGGGGCACCCGCGGAGCGCTCGCGGCGCTCGAGCCGGGTCAGCCGCTCGTCGAGCGCCTCCGTCGTGCGCGCGACCTCGCGGTGCTCGGCGAGCTCGGCCTCGGTGCGCTGCAGCAGCCCGAAGAGCGCATCGACTTCCTCGGAGAGCTCGTCGACGAGCTTCAGCGCCGCGTCGTTGAACGCGCGCTGCTCGAGCGCGAAGGGATGGATGTACCAACGCATTCCCTTGCGCAGCACGCGCTTGAGGAAGTGCTTGACGGCGCCGGCGGGACCGGGTTGGCGGACGACCAGCGCGTCGGGGCCGACCGGCCAGTACCGCTCCGCGACCGTGCGCAGCCGCGCTCGGACGATGCTGCGGTCGTACGGCTCGGCCAGGTCGAGTCCGCGGGCGTGCCGAACCTCCTCCTTCAGGCGCTCGAAGAGGGCTGCGACGTCGACCGGCTCAGGCTCTCCGTTCAAAGAAACCGCTGCATTTTCGGCACTTTTCGGATCGGCCACGGCCATGCGAACATTGTAACGAGGGGATGTAACGGAGCCGTTAGCTGGGATGTGTGACGCTTCATCCTTGGTCGGGATCAGCCTGCTCACCCTCGTGCCGGGGATCAGCGGCGGCTCGGAGACGTACGCACGGGAGCTGTGCCTCGCGCTGGCTCGTGTCGGCGAGCTCGAGTACCGCGTCTTCGTCCCGGAGCTCGCGCCGGACGCCGGCGGCGGGTTGCCGACCGAGGTCGTGCGCGAGTACCGGGCGAGCCGCTCGATGCCGGGACGGATCGCGGCGATGTCTCTCGCCGCCGCGCGCCCCGGACCTCTGCGCCGCGCGCTGCGAGTCGAGGAGCTCGGCGCGGTTCACTTCCCGCTCAGCGTCATGCTCCCGCCGGTGTCGAGGCCTCCGGCCGCCACGAGCGTGCTCGACCTCCAACATGAGGATCATCCGGAGTTCTTCGGCCGGGCCGAGCTCGCGTACCGCAAGCTCGTCTACGGCTGGACAATCCGCCGCAGCCGCATCGTGATCGCAATCTCCGAGCATGCGCGCCAGACCCTGCTGGAGCGCTACGACCTCCCGCCGGACCGCGTCCGGACGATCCACCTCGGGATCGACCACGTCCGCTTTCGTCCCGGCGATTCTGGAGTTTGTGGCTCAGAGCCACAAACTCCCGGGGAGCGTGGTGCTCGGGCCCGCGACGCGCTTGGTCAAGCGGTGAACCGTGACGAGAGTGTGCCGGAAGTGAAAATAGATGGAGGTAGTGGCTCAGAGCCACAAACTTCGACAGGGCCGTTCTTGCTCTACCCGGCGCGCGGCTGGCCGCACAAGAATCACGCTCGGCTCTTCGAAGCGTTCGCGCTCCTCCGGCGCGAGCAGCCGGAGCTGCGCCTCGTGCTGACGAACTACGACGGCCCGACGCCGCAGGGCGTGGAGTCGCGCGGTCGCGTCTCGCAGGGCGAGCTCGCGGATCTCTATCGCAGCGCCTCGGCCCTCGTCTTCCCGAGCCTGTACGAGGGCTTCGGCCAGCCGCCGCTCGAGGCGATGGCGTGCGGCTGTCCCGTGGCGTGCTCGAACGTCGCCTCGCTGCCCGAGGTCGTCGGGGACGCCGCGCGCCTGTTCGATCCGACCCGGCCCGAAGCGATCGCCGAGGCGGTGGCCGACGTCCTCCGCGATCCTGCGCAGTGGATCGAGCGGGGGCTCGCCCGCGCGGCGCGGTTCACGTGGGACGCATGCGCGCGCGCACACGAGGCTGCCTATCGTGAGCTCGCCGGCTGATCCTGGCCGGATCGCGGGACTCGCGGCCGCCGCAATCGCCGCGACAGCAATCGTCGCGACCGCTTCCGCCAGCGGTGGCTACTTCCCGGTCGCCTGGGGATGGACCGGGTTCGCGCTCGCGTTGGCGGTCGCCGGCGCCCTGATCCTCGTTCGGGAGCTCCCAATGGGCCGGCTCGACTTCGTCGCCCTCGGCGCACTCAGCGGGCTCTTCGTGTGGGAAGGCCTGTCCGCGGTCTGGTCGGCAAGCCTGCCCCGGACCGTCCTCGAAACGCAGCGGGACGTCGTCTACGTCGTTGGCTTTGCGGCCTTGCTGCTTCTCACAGCGCGCGCCTCGGCTCCCACGCTCGCAGCCGCGGTGCTCGTCGGCGCGAGCGTAGTCGCTTTCTGGGGATTGGCAACTCGGATCGTTCCGGAGCAGTTTGGTGTCGCCGGCTCGTCCACCGGCCAGCTGGCGCGTCCCGTCGGGTACTGGAACGCACTCGGAATCCTTACGGTGATGGGGCTCCTGCTCGCGCTAGCTGCAGCCACACAAACAGGCCGCACGCGAGCCGTCGCGGCGGCGCTGGTTCCGCCGCTCGCCGTGACGCAGTACCTGACGTACAGCCGCGGGGCCTGGCTGGCGCTCGTCGTCGGCCTCGTCGCCCTCGTCGTGCTCCATTCGCACAGGAGCGGCGCCGTCGCGACGACGGCGGCACTTGCGCCTCTCGCCGGGGCCGGGATGTGGCTTGCGTCGACAGCCCCGCCTCATCGGCTCGGACTGGAGCTTGCGCTCCTATCCATCGTCGCCGCCGCGATCCCCGGAACACTTGATCGAGTGCCAGTCCGCTGGACCCCGAACGTCCACGTCTCCGGCCGGACTCGTCGCGCTGTTGCCGTGGCCGCCGCAGGGGCCTCGGCGCTTGGTCTCTTCATCTTTGCGGGCCGCGCGTACGACGCCTTCCGATCTCCGACGGTGACGAGCAGCGGCGACCTCAATGCCCGATTGTTCTCCGCCTCTGGAAACGCGCGATCCGACTACTGGCGGGTCGCGTGGGACGACGTCTCTGCCCATCCTGTGCTCGGCTCCGGAGCGGGAACGTACGAGTTGCGCTGGTACCGCGATCGGCCAAATGTGTTCGGCGCGCGCGACGCGCACAACCTCTACCTCGAGAAGCTCGCCGAGCTTGGACCGGTCGGACTCGGTCTCCTTCTCCTCGCGCTCGCCGCTCCGCTCGTGGCCCTTCGCCGCCGAGCGCGGAACACGCTCGTGGCCGGGGCAGGGGCGGCATACGTCGCCTTTCTCGCTCACGCGGCGGTCGACTGGGACTGGGAGATGCCGACGGTCACGCTTGCGGCGCTCGCCTGCGGTGCAACGCTGCTCGCTTCTGGACGCCCTCAGAGCGCGCCGGCAGCGATTCGTGCGTCGACCCGCGCGCTAGCGCTGATCGGTGCCACGGCGGTCGCCGCGTTCGCGCTGCTCGGCTTCCTCGCAGCGGCATCGCTCGAAGCGAGCGCATCCGACCTACAGTCGCGCAACTTCGCGGCCAGCGAGCGAGCGGCGCGGAGAGCGGCGCGCTTCGAGCCCTGGGCCGCGGAGCCGTGGTCTGCCGTCGGCGAAGCGCAGATCGGAGCCGGGAACCGCACGGCAGCAGTCCGGAGCTTTCGCCGCGCGGTCACGAAGGACCCTGCGGACTGGTTCCCCTGGTACGAGCTGGCTCTGGCATCGCGCGGCACAGGGCGCCGAGCCGCTGTCGGAGCGGGACTGCGCAGGAACCCGCGCGGACCCGAGCTCCTCGCTTTGCAGGGACATTGACTCGATTGAGTCAGCCGGCCTATGATTCCGCCCGTCAGAGGGATGAAGCAGATCACGATTGGTCACCTGTCGGCGCGAGCCGTTTTCGGAGTCGCATTCTTTGCGTCTGCCCTGGCGATCCTCGCGACCTTCGCGATGCTCGGCGGCAACGCGTCGGCCGCGTCCTCCGGCGAGTACCAGTACGGCGGCGGCGAGTACGGCGGCGGCAAAGTGACCATCTGCCATCACACCGGCTCGAAGAAGCACCCGACCGAGACGATCACCGTCAGTGAGAACGCGCTTCCCGCGCACCTTGCACACGGCGACACGCTCGGCCGTTGCCCGGACGGCAGCTAGCGCCGGCTCACGTCCGCGCGCGCTCGGGCTCGAGGCGTGCGATCTCGGCATCGACGAGCATGTGGACGAGGTCGACGAACGACACCTCGGGCCGCCAGCCGAGCCGTTCTCGCGCCCGGGCCGGATTCCCGACCAGGTTGTGCAGCTCGGCACGCCCGCGCAGGAGCGACTCGTCGATCTGGACGTGCTCGCGCCAGTCGAGTCCGACGCGCTGGAACGCGCACTCGACCAGCTCGCGGACGGAATGCGCCTCCCCGCTCGCGATCACGTAGTCGTCGG
>JAWVDL010000088.1:0-4050 GCA_033857355.1 Gaiellaceae bacterium
CCGAGCGACCTCGCGTAGCGACCGTCCGGTCGCCGCGGCGGTCTTGACGATCTCCGTCGCCTTGTCGTAGCCGATGTGCGGATTGAGCGCGGTCGCCGCCGACAGCGTCAGCTCGGCGTAGCGTTGCGCGTTCTCCCGGTTCGCCTCGATCCCCGAGACGCACCTCTCGTCGAGCGCCCGCGCGGCTGCCGCCAGCAGCCGGATCGACTGGATCAGGTTGCGCGCCATCATCGGCACGAACACGTTCAGCTCGAAATGACCCTGCATCCCTCCGACGGTGATCGCCGCGTCGTTCCCGATCACCTGCGCCGCGACCTGCGTCACGACCTCGGGGATGACCGGATTGACCTTGCCGGGCATGATCGAGCTCCCTTTCTGGAGCTCCGGAAGCCTGATCTCGGCGAGACCTGCCCTCGGGCCCGAGCCCATCAGTCGCAGGTCGTTCGCGATCTTCGTCAGGGATACCGCGAGAGTCTTGAGCGCGCCCGAGGCCTCGACCAGTCCGTCGCGCGCCGCCTGCGACTCGAACGGGTCGGCCGGCGGGAGGATCTCGAGCCCGGTGTCCTCGACGAGCCTCGCGCGCACGCGCTGCGCAAACTCGGGATGCGTGTTCAGACCGGTGCCGACGGCAGTGCCGCCGAGCGGGATCCTGCCGAGTCGCGGCAGCGCCGCCTGGATGCGCTCGATCCCCTGCCGGACCTGCGCCGCGTAGCCGCCGAACTCCTGGCCCAGGGTCACGGGAACGGCGTCCATCAGGTGCGTCCGGCCCGACTTGACGACGTCGTCGAACTCCTCGGCCTTGTGCTCGAGTGCGCCGGCCAGCCCGCCGAGGGCGGGAAGCAGCTCGTTGACGATCTCGTCCAAGGCGGCCAGGTGCACGGCTGACGGAAAGACGTCGTTCGACGACTGGCCCATGTTGACGTCGTCGTTCGCGTGCACGCCCTCGCCCGCGAGCGAGGCGAGCACCTCGTTCGCGTTCATGTTCGACGACGTGCCCGAGCCGGTCTGGAAGACGTCGATCGGAAACTGCTCGTCGAGCTCGCCCGCCGCGACCCGGTCTCCGGCGGCGGCGATGCGTTCGGCCTTGTCCGGATCGAGCAGCCCGAGCTCGGCGTTCACCCGCGCCGCGGCGGCCTTGATCCGGCCGAGCCAGCGAGCGACCGAGGCGGGAATCGGCTCACCGGAGATCTGGAAGTTGTCGACGGCCTTACGGGTCTCCACGCCCCAGAGCTCCTCGTCATGGGAGGTGCTGCGCACGCCCCGAGTCTAGTTCGGGAGCGCGGCTAGGCGACGGCGCGAAGGCGACGCGACTCGACCGGCCGCTCGCGCAGGGCCTTGCGCATCCGCTCGGTCAGCTCGTAGGAAGGCGCCCAGCCCAGGTATCCACAACGGGTGCACTCCCCCGACTCGACATGGCTCCACGTTCCCGCGACTTCGCGCGACTGGCCACACCGAAGACATTCCACGACAGCCGACTGCATATCCCTGTTGTCGGCGCAGAGACCGCTTCGCTTTCTCCCCCGTCCGGGCTATCGGACTACGTCACGAGGTGGGGACCCGCTCGGATTCGGCGGCTTCGAGCAGCTCCTCCCAGGTGACGAGCTTCGCGCGCGGGCGCCCGTGGGGCTCGCCTGCAGTCCGCTCGAGCTGGTCGATCGAGCTCCAGCCCTCGTACAGCACGGGCTTCGCGCCGCGCTCGGCGAGCAGCAAGTCGACGGCTTCCGAGGTCGCGTCCGCGCGGCGCTCGATTCGGCCCGCCCGCTCGTCCTCGAGCAACAGCTCCACAGTCTCGGAGGCGTCCTTCTTGTTCGTTCCGATGACGCCCGTGGGACCGCGCTTGATCCAGCCGGCTGCATACACGCCCGGAACGACCTCTCCGTCCTCGCCGACGACTCGTCCTCCCTCGTTGCGGATCGTGCCGCGACCCTCCTCGAAGGGAACCTCCGGAAGGGCGACTCCGCGATAGCCGACGCTCCGGAAGACGAGCCCGGTCGGGATCGTCTCGCGCTCGCCCGTCGGCTCGGCCCGCATCGCCCCACGGCCGTCCGGTACGAGCCGGTTCCGCTCCACCTCGATCGCCTCGACCCTGTCCTCCCCGACGATCGCCACGGGAGAGACGAGGAACCTGAGGCTGAGCGTCAACGGCTTGCCGGTCGGCGTGCGGCCGGCGAGCTCGCGCAGAACATCCACATTTCGGCGGGCGTTCGTGTCGCCGGCCAGCCCCGCTTCGCTGACCTCGTCCAGCTCGAGCTCCGCGGGATCCACGAGGACGTCCGCGCCTGCGAGCTCGCCGAGCTCCTGCAGCTCAGGCGTCGTGAACGAGGCCTGAGCCGGTCCGCGCCGCCCGAGCATCACGATCTCCTTGAGCTTCGAGCTCCCGATCGCTGCGATGGCCTTGTCGGTCGCGTCGGTCGGCGCGAGCTCCTCGGGGGTGAGCGCCAGCATTCGCGCCACGTCGACGGCCACGTTGCCGTTCCCGATCACCACTGCGCGCTCGACGTCGAGGTCGAACTCGAGCTCCTGGAAGTCGGGATGGCCGTTGTACCAAGCCACGAACTCTGTGGCGGCCCACGATCCGGGCAGGTCCTCTCCGGGGATGCCGAGGCGCTTGTCACTCTGCGCGCCGACCGCGTAGATCACGGCGTCGTAGAGCCGGCAGAGGTCGGAGTGATGGAGGTCGCGGCCGACCTCGACGTTACCGAGGAAGCGGAATCCAGGCCGTTCGGCGATCCTCTCGTAGGCGCGCGAGACCGATTTGAGCTTCGGATGATCCGGGGCCACTCCGAGCCGGACGAGCCCCCAGGGCGTGGGCAGGCGCTCGATCATGTCCACCTCCGCCGGCACCTCGCCTCCGAGCAGGGCGCCGGCCGCGTAGAAGCCCGCCGGGCCTGAGCCGACGACGGCGACGCGAAGAGGGCGTTGCTCGCCGGCGCTCACGGGATCAGATCGTAGATGGGCCATCCGGCTACGGTTTCGCGAGGATGCGCACTGCCCTTGCAATCGCAGCGCTCGCGGTGGTGCTCGCCGGATGCGGCTCTGCCGCGAAGCACGCCGCGGCCCCGGTGAAGGGCGGCCCGTTCGACTACGACCCCGGTGCCGCGCTCGGCGTCCAATCGCGACAGGTCGCAGTCGGACGCGCCGGCAGCATCGAGGACCTCTCCTATTCGAGCCCGCGGGGCGGCCGCGTGCCTGCGCTCCTCGTGCTGCCCACGAGCAAGGGCAGGCATCCGGCGGTCTTGCTGATGCACGGCTCGGGCGGAGACAGGCGCGAGCTCCTCGGCCTCGCCGCAGGGCTCGCCGCGCGCGGCATCGTCGGAATGACGATCGACTCGCCGGTCGCCCGCCTCCAGAGGCAAACGCTTCCCGGAGGAGTTGCGGGCGTACGCCGGCGAACCGCGCTGCTCGAGCAGGAGGTGGTCGACCTGCGGCGCGCCGTGGACGTGCTCCGCGCGCGACCCGAGGTCGACCCGGCAAGGCTCGGCTTCCTCGGCTTCAGCGCGGGGGCGCGAAGCGGCGCAATTCTCTCGGGCGTCGAGCCGCGGATCGGCAGCTTCGTCCTCATCTCCGGTGGCGCCGACCCGGTTTCGGCGTACGTCAAGGGCGCCACTCCGGCCCTCCGCAAGCAGATCGTGCCCCTCCTCGAGGATGTCGATCCTCTGCGCTGGATCCATCAGGCGCGGCCGAACACGATCTTCTTCCAGGACGGCAAGCGCGACCAGGTCGTCCCCCGCAGGGCGCTGGTCGCGCTCATCCGTGCCGCGCCGAAGCCGCAACGCGTGCGCTGGTACGCCGGGGGTCACAGCCCGAGCGGACCGGAGCAGGCTGACGCGCTCGCCTGGCTCGGCAAGCGCCTCAACCGCAAGTAGCTGTCCTAGGCCGGTGGTGCCGGTGGTGCCGGCTCTGCGGGTGGCTGAGTCGGGCGCCGCCACTCCCCGTGGGCGATCTTGCCGAGCGTGGCGAGGATCAACAGCGCGTTGATCGGGTGCAGGAAGCCCAGTGCCGGAACGCCGTAGGCGAGCCAGGCGAGAAGCACCTGGAGGATGAAGAGGC
>JAWVDL010000089.1:0-6396 GCA_033857355.1 Gaiellaceae bacterium
CTCCTCCGACGAGCAGGATGATCGGCAGCTCGAGCTCCTGCAGGTCGCGGAAGCGGAGCAGGCGGTCGATCGCGGCGCCGCCCTCGTCGTCGCCGAGAACCTCTTGCGCCACCTCGCGGCAGCGCTCGAGCTCGATCGAGTCGCGGCCTGTCTCGGACAGCTCGCGGTCGATCCGGCTTGCGAGCTCGTACGCGCGCACCGCGGACACGCCTGCCGCGATCAGCGCGCGTGCCATCAGGCCCTTGGAATAGGGCAGCCCGTCTTCGCCCCCGAGCGGCAGTGGCGCGGCGTGCCGGCGATGGCTCATGCGCGCACCGCCGGCCGGACGAGCTTCGCCACCTCGTCGTCCAGATCGGGCTCGCCGGGTCTCGCGACGACCTCGTTCGCGGCGAAGACGAGCTCGACGCCACGTTCGCGCGCGGCCTCGGCGACCACGTCGATCGCCGCCGCCTTGATCTCCACCAGGTACACGTCCGCAGTCACCGCGGCGAGATCTTCGCGCAGCCGCTCGCGATCCGCGAGGTTGCGCGACACGGCGACCACCTCGGCGTCCAGGTGCTCGGTCGGGGCAGGGCCGGTCGTGAACACCGCCGTGCGGCGGCCGGCGAGCGGCTCCACCGGCGCGAGGCGAAGCTCGGCGCGCACGATTGGAACGTCCTTCAGCTCGCGGATCGGCTCCGGATCGCCGTCACCGACGAGCACAACGAGGTCGGACACCAGCACGCGGTAGGGATTGAGGTAGGCCGTGGCGTCCCGGTCGGTGCGGGCGACGAGGATCCGCGCGTCGACCTCGACCGGCGGGATGGCTGCTCCGCTGCCGTCGAAGACCACGAGGTCGGGCCCGAGCTCCGCGGCGAGGCGCGCGCCCTCGAGGACGTTGGACTCGAAGACCTGCCCGGCGAGACCGCCGCCGGCCCGTCGGCAGCCCACGGTGACCACGCCCGCGAGAGCCGCGATCTCCAGGTAGTCCGAGGCTGCGTGCCGGCCGGAGCGCGACAGCTCCAGCAGCGAGTCGGCCGTCGGTCGCACGTCCGCCACCTCGGGAACGGCGGGCCCTCCCCGCCCCATCGCCACGACCACAACTTCCCGGTCGCGGGCCAGCAACCGCGCGACGTGCGCGGACACGGCCGTCTTCCCCACGCGCTTGCCGGTCCCGATCACCGCCAGCGACGGCAGCGGGAAGGGCGCGTACGACGGAGGGTCGAAGCGGAAATCGGCACCGACGTACGGCAGGCCCGCCGCGAGCGCGCGCGACGCCCAGTGCATCCGCTCGGCAGGGCCGAGCACCGGCTCGTCGGAGAGATCCAGCACGACCTCCGCGCCGTCGAAGTCCTCGACGAGGGGCACGCCGTAGTCCTCGCCTCCGCGCAACTTCTCGGTGCCGCCGACGAGGATCGCGCCCACGACGTCGTACGGAAGTGCCGCGAGTGCGTCGCGCACGACCTCCGCGTAATGCTCGCCGTCGATCAGCGCGACGGCCCGCATCAGGAGCGCGTCGTCACTTCGCCCTCGATCCGGGCCGTGTACTTCTCGTACGCGAGGGTCTCGGTCGAGAACTGGATGATCTTCTCCTGCCCGTGGAACGGGTAGCGGCGCCAGACGTCGACGTGCGTTCCCTCGACCTCGACGACGTTGTAACAGGGGCGCGTGTTTCCCCGGAGCCGCAGCGACGAGACCGTGCCGGCGTTCACGACGAACAGGTCCTCGAGCTTCCACGCGTACGGGACGTGCTTGTGACCCGAGAGCACGAGTTGCACCCGCGCGCGCTGCAGGCACTCGATCGCGTCGCCGGCGTCGTAGATGACGTTTCGCTCACGTCCGGTGCCTGGCACCGGCAGGAGGTGGTGGTGGCAGACGAAGATGCGCAGATCCGACTCGTCCCCGGCGAACTGCTCCTCGATCCACCGGTAGCGGCCGCGTCCGATCTGGCCGTGGTCGAGGTCCGGCTCCGTCGAGTCGACCGCCACGACCGTGACGCCGTTGACGCGCAACACCGAGTTGCGGTCGCCGAAGAGATCCTCGAAGTGGACGTAGCCGACGTTCCGCGAGTCGTGGTTGCCGGGGATCACGACCAGGTGCTCGCACTCGATCCGGTCGAGGTAGCTCTTCGCCTGCACGAACTCCTGCTTGAACCCGAACGTGGTCAGGTCGCCCGAGCAGATGACCGCGTCGGGCTTGAGCTCGTTGATCTCGGTGACCGCGCGCTCGAGCAGATTCGGGACGAAATGGGGCCCGCCGCAATGGAGATCCGACAGGTGAGCGATCGTGAAAAGACCCTCGCGTGCCATTGGCGAAGTGTAAGTCCGCCCGGGAGCCCTGTCCGGGCTCGTTGCTACCCTTCCGTGAGTGCCGCCGGAATCCCAGCGTTTCCAGGCATATTGTGGAGCCAAGCCACCGCGCTTCCAGAATGCCGCCGAGCTCGAGTGCGCCAAGGTGCTCGACTACTACGGCGTCCCGTGGGACTACGAGCCGCGTTCCTTCGTCCTCGAGCGCGACCCGGACGGGCGCGTCGTCGAGGCATTCCGGCCGGACTTCTACCTGCCCGAGCAGGATCTCTACCTCGAGATCACCGTGATGAAGCAGTCGCTCGTGACGCGCAAGAACCGCAAGGTTCGCAAGCTGCGCGAGCGCTACCCGGGGACGCGGATCAAGCTCTTCTACAAGCGCGACATCGAGCGCCTGGCGGAGCGATACCGACTCGACCTGGCCTCCTGAGCGCCGACCGCATCGGCGAGATCTACCTGACCGCAGGGGCGATCGCCGACCGCGTGTCCGAGCTCGGCCACGAGATCGCCAATGACTACGCCGAGCGCGAGCCGCTGCTCGTCGCCGCGCTGAAGGCGAGCACCGTCTTCTGCGCGGACCTCTCGCGCGCGATCCCGATCCATCACGCACTCGACTTCCTCGAGCTCGCCGGCTATGGCAGCGCCGAGACGGGCGGCCACTCCGGAATCCGCCTGCTGAAGGATCTCGACACCGAGATCGCCGGCCGCGACGTGATCGTCGTCGAGGACGTCGTCGACACCGGCCTCACCCTCAACTACCTCTGCAAGACGCTCAGCCTCCGCGACCCCGCGAGCCTTGTGGCGGCAACGTTCCTCGACCGCCCGTACCGGCGCCTGGTCGACGATCTGCCGGTGCGCTACGTCGGCTTCACGGTGCCCGACGAGCTGTTCGTCGGCTACGGCTTCGATCTCGACGAGCGCTTCCGGAACCTTCCGGACCTGCACGTGCTCGAAGCCGCCTGACGACCAGGTTTAGGCTAAGCTAACTTTTCGTGGAGGGGAGCGACACCGGGCGGCCGGGCTCAGGCGAGCGCGTGCTGCACGGCGTCTCGCGCCGGCGCCGTTACCTGCGCGTGATCCCCTTCATGGGGCCCGCGTTCATCGCCTGCGTCGCGTACATCGACCCCGGCAACTTCGCCACCAACATCGCCGGCGGATCGAAGTTCGGCTACACGCTGGTGTGGGTGATCGTCGCCTCGAACCTGATGGCGATGCTGATCCAGACTCTGTCGGCGAAGCTCGGGATCGCAACGGGACGAAACCTCGCGGAAGTCTGTCGCGAGCGGTTCTCGCAGCGCACGGCTCGGGCACTGTGGGTGCAGGCCGAGGTGATCGCGATGGCGACCGATCTCGCGGAGTTCCTCGGCGCCGCCCTCGGCTTCCACCTTCTGCTCGGCATCGGCCTCTTCCCCGCCGCCGTGCTCACCGGGATCGCCGCGTTCGCCATCCTCGGCCTGCAGCGCTGGGGCTTCCGGCCGCTCGAGGCGACGATCGCGACCATCGTCGGCGTGATCGGGCTCTGCTACCTCGCGGAGATCTTCTACGCCAAGCCTCCGCTCGGAACCGTCGCCAAGCACGCGGTGCTGCCGGAGTTCGCCGGCGGCGAGTCGGTGCTGCTCGCAGTCGGGATCCTCGGCGCGACGGTCATGCCGCACGTGATCTGGCTCCATTCCGCGCTGACGGCGAACCGGATCCAGGCGGAAGGCGACGAGCAGAAGCGCCGCCTCATGCGCTTCACCCGCGTCGACGTCATCGTCGCGATGACCATCGCCGGCGCGATCAACATGGCCATGCTCGTGATGGCCGCGGCGGTCTTCCACGGAACCGGGCTGCTGAACGTCGACTCGCTCGAGAGCGCGCACAAGACGCTCGAGCCGATCCTGGGCGGCGCCTCGAGTGTGCTCTTCGCGCTGGCCCTGCTGTTCTCGGGGCTGTCGAGCTCGGCGATCGGGACCCTCGCGGGCCAGGTGGTCATGCAGGGCTTCATCCGCCGGCAGATCCCGATCTTCGTCAGGCGCGGGGTGACGATGCTGCCTGCGTTCGTCGTGATCGGAATCGGAGTCGATCCGTCGCGAACGCTCGTGATCAGCCAGGTCGTGCTCTCGTTCGGGATCCCGTTCGCCCTCATCCCGCTCGTCCTCTTCACGAGCCGTCGCGACGTGATGGGCGTGCTCGTGAACGACCGGCTGACGACGGCGGCTGCAACCGTCGTCGCCGGGTTGATCTCAGCGCTGAACGTCTTCCTGCTCTACCAGACGTTCGCCGGCTAGGCGGCCGCTACCAGCGATACCAGCGGGCGCCTTCTGCCGCGCTGAGGAAGAAGCCGAGCAGCCAGATCACGGCGAGGATCGCGGCGACGATCAGCAGCAGCTTCAGGACGGCGAAGCCGAGCACCGCCAGGATGACGATCAGCAACAGGACGAGCCACAGCATGCGGTTCTCCCTTGCTCGGGGACGCACGGACCGTGCCCGGACCGGTCGCGGTCAAACCCCTTACATACGACCGGCCGCCCCGGGGGGAGGCGGCCGGCGTCGTCGGGAGACGACTCGCCGTAGGCGCACGAGGCGTCTACGAGTTACAAGGGATAAACGCACGACCGCGGCTTTCGGGTACGCAGGGCTAGAGGTAGCCGAGCGGGTCGACCGGCGTGCCGTTGACGCGCACTTCGAAGTGCAGATGCGGCCCGAAGCAGTGGCCTGTGCAGCCTACGTAGCCGATCACCTGACCCTGTGAAACCGACGCGCCCACACTCGTCGCGATCGCCGACTGGTGCCCGTACGCGGTCGCCAGCGTGTTGTGGTGGTCGATCACCACGAGGTTGCCGTAGCCGCCCATCCAGCCCGCGTAGATGACGGTTCCCCCGGCCGCCGCGTGAATGGGCGTGCCCGACGCCGCGCCGATGTCGATCCCCTCGTGCATCCTCCCCCACCGCATCCCGAACGGACTCGTGATCGGCCCGGAAACGGGCCAGATCAGGCCACTCGAGGACGGAGTCGAATCGGTCGGGCCGCTCGATTGCGCGCTGCGGATCTGCGCCCCGAGCGCGGCGCTCTGCGCCTGCAGGCCGTCGATCTCGTGCAGGTACTCCTTCTTGGTCTCGCGGACGACGGAGAGACGCTTGCTCTTGTCGGCGCGCGCCGCGGCGAGCGAGTTCTGCGACGCGAGCAGCCGGTCGCGGACGGTGCGCTGCTCGGCCGTTCGCGCCGCGACGGCCTGGGTCTCGACGGCGACGCCGTGGCGGACTTTCCTCGTGCGCTCGCGCGTACGGTGCATCTCGTCACGCGCCGTCTGCACTTCCCGGGCGATCCGGTGGTCCTGGGCCGCGATCTGGCTGAGGTAGTCGAGCTGGTCGAGCAGATCCGTGAACGACGACGACGAGAGGACGACCGCCAGAGTGTCCGGATTGTCCGACTCGTAGATGGAGATCAAACGGTCGTTCAGCCGCGCCTGCGCTTGCACGTACTGGCGGCGGAGGAAGACGAGCCGGCGCGTCTCGAGTTGGAAGATCTGCGTGAGCGTGTCGAGCTTGCGCTGATGGAGCGCGAGGTTCTGCTCGAGGACGCCGAGTCGGGTGGACGCCGAGCCGACCTCGCCCTTCAGCGTGCGGATCTGCGACGTGACCCGGGAGATCTGCGAGGTGAGGATCCCTTCGGCGGCGTGCGCCCGCGCGAGCTTCGCGTTCAGCGAGGCAATGCGGGCATCGACGGACGCCTTCTTCGGGTCTTGCCCGAGCGCCGGCGTCGCGAGCACGAGGGCGCAGAGGATCGCGAGCAGGAAACGGCTGCGCATGGCCAAGAATTCGGCGGAAGCTGGCCCGACCCTCCCCTACCGCGGCGTGCGGACCGGCGCCGTCGCGCCCTCCGCACGCGGCTCGAGCGCGCGTAGCGCCGCGGCCGCGCGTCGTCGGAGCGGTCCCACCAGCTCGCGATAGTCGTCGTCGGAGACCTTCCCGGTGCGGTGGTCGAACTCGAGCTCCTTCAACGCAGAGAGCGCACGGTCGCGCTCCTCGGCAAGCTCGAGCATGCGCCGCTCCAGCTCGCCGGGCTCGTCCAGTCGGTCCGAGGCACCCGCGGCCTCGGGCTCGGCGAGGAACGGACGAGCCACGAACAG